>JAPLSK010000334.1 GCA_026398675.1 bacterium
CCGGGGTCCATACGGATGGGCACGTGCGGGGCCAGTTGGGCGCCGTCCACCAGTATGCGCGCGCCGTTCGCGTGGGCTATCTTCGCCAGCTCGTGAACCGGAACCAACAGGCCCGTCACGTTGCTCGCCCCCGTGACCGCAATCAGAGCCAGCCGACCGGAGAGGCTCTCCACGAGCCTGCGGGTGGCATCCAGGTCAACGACGCCCTCCGCGGAGAAGGGGAGATAAGCCAGCTCGGCGTACCGCCGCCAGGGCAGGTCGTTGGAGTGGTGCTCCAGCGAGCTCACGAGGACCACGGGGTTCTCGGGATAGCCGAGGGAGCAGGCCAGCTTGTTGACGGCCTCGGTGGTGTTGCAGCTGAAGACGGCGGTGTGGTCGTCTTTCCCGGCCCCGACGAAGTCGAGCACGATCTCCCGGGCCCGCTCGTAGGCGTGGGTGGACACGGCGCTCTTGAAGCCGGTGCCGCGGTGGATCGAGGAGTACCAGCCGATGAGCTCGTCCACCTTGTCCCGCACCGGGGACAGGGCCGGAGTGCTGGCGGCGTTGTCCAGATAGACGTACCGCCGCGTGCCGCCCGTGGCCAGGGGGACCTTTTTGTCCCAACCGACCACGTACTCGCGGATGTTAGTCAGTGATAAATCCGCCAATGCCTCTCCTTGATTTTCCCGCTTGAAACGTAGTCACGCCTCCGGCGAGGCGAATTGACGCCTTGGTTTCGCGCCGCCGGGGGATTATAATACGGAAAACTTGGTAACGCCCCTGGCGAAAAATCCCGCCGGAGGTCTGTTTAAAAGATGCTCCAACGCACGTTGTTCACGCTGCTCCTGGCGTCCTTCCCCGTCTCGGCCCTGACGCTGGACCTGGACGGGCTGAAGGTGGACCTCGACGAGCCCGATGGAACCGAGCAATACGCCTACTAGACGGGGCATATCCTCTTGTTGCGGCCCGAAGGCGAGGCGTTGGGCGTTATCTTCATCTACACCACGGGGGAGTCGGGGTACGGCATCGAGGAGATCGCGTCCTTCTACGACGGCAGCGTCAACACATTCCTGGGGGATATGCTCGCCGATCTCCGCCGGGCCATAACCTCGGGCGACCGGGGTCCCGCCTTCCGCTGGGGCGGCTACAACCGGACGAGCGCCAAAGGGATCCCCATCGCCTCCGCCGATTACTTCCCCTACGGGTACTACAACCTGGACAGCCTGCTCCTCGTCGGAAAAAACCTCATCCGCGTGGACTGCTACTGTCACGACGAGATGGCGGAAAGTTTTCGGGAGGTGATTCTCGCCACCCTCGCCACCATCGTGGAGCATGGGATGAGTAACGGGGGATAAGTTCGCCGGACGCGTAAAAAAGGTGGGGTCGACCCACCTTTTTCTATGCCGGAGCGCTGCAGGTGACGTTTCCGCCCTCCTGCAGGAGCAGTGGACAGCCGCCGCCGCACAGGGGGAACTCGGCGCACCCGCGGCACTCGTCGGGAACCCACTCCCGTTTGCGCAGGCTGACCGCCAGGGGACTGTTCCAGATTTTCCCCCAGTCGTCGGTGAGGATGTTGCCCAACACCTCGAAGTAGCTCTGGCAGGGCAGCACGTCGCCGTTGGGCTCCACGGCCAGGTTGTACCGCGCGGCGGAGCAGGTTTTTATCCCCACGCCCAGTTCGAGCGGATTGAGTTCCTCGTAGCGCGTCGGGGTGTACCAGAGGAAGTTCAAGCCGCGCGAGACGGCGGTGTTGAAAAATTCTTCCACGTAAGGCACCAGCTCGGCCTCGGTCAAGGCGTCGGGATTTGATTTCCCCTTGCCGGAGTGGATCATGCCGTTGGCCGCCACCTGGGTGAGCCCCAGGTCGGCCAGGAATTCCACCGTCCGCCGGAGATGGTCGGCGTTGCGCCGGGTTATCGTCGTGTTGGTCAGGACGTAGAGCGGCTGCGCCAGGGCGTTTTTTATCCCCTGCACCGTCTCCTTCCAGGCTCCGGGGGCTCCCACCATGGCGTCGTGCACCGCCTCGTCGCAGCTCTCCAGCGTAATCTGCACGTGGTCCAGCCCCACCTCCACCAGCCCGGCCAGGAAGTCCCGGTCGGCCAGTTTCCGCCCGTTGGTCAAAAGACCGGTCACCAGGCCGATGTCCTCGGCGTATTCGATGAGCTCGCGCAGGTGGGGGTAGAGGGTGGCCTCGCCGCCGGTGAAGGTCACGTGGGGCACACCGGCCTCCCACAGCTTTTCCATGACCCGGCGCCAGTCCTCCTTGGCCAGAGACGGTTTATCCCGGTGCTCGGGGGCCACGTAGCAGTGGCCGCAGTCTGCGTTGCAGGCGTAGGTGAGGACGAGGTCCACCCGGTAGGGGGCGAAGGTCTCCACGCTGAACGGCTCGTAGCGGTCGAGGTCGAGGTAGGTCACGGGGCAGACGTCGCCGCCGCGGGCCAGCCCGGTGATTATTCCCAAAATTTCCCGGTAATCGGCGAGGGCGATTTTCTTCGGAAGAAGGACGATGGAAACGCCGATACCCACGGCGCCGAGGACGATGAAGAGCCAGCTAACGACGCCTCCCGGCCCGCTCTCGGCGACCATCCGGCTCTCGCCGGGGCCGAAGGTCACGAGGAGGCCGACGAGGAGCAGGGCGAGGCTGACCGCCGCCGCCGCTCCCACCAGGATGAAATCGTAAAGTCCTTTTTTCATAAGCTCACGTAATCCCCGGGATCGGTGATTAGCACGCACCGTCCGTAAACCAGGCTTGCCCCGGCCTCCTCGGCCAGCCGGACCGCTTCGGGGCCGTCGGCACCGGGCTGCATCCAGAAAGTCTTGACGCCCAGCTCCAGCGCCTCCCGCATCACCGCGGCGGTCCGCGGGGGCGGGGTAATGAAGATCACCGCGTCGGGCCGCTCCGGCAGCGCGGCGAGGTTTTTAAAGCAGCGGTCGCCGTCAATCGCGTCGGCCAGCGGGTTCACCGGGTAGACCGTGTAGCGTCCCAACGATTTCAACCGGCGGTAGACCTTGAAGCCGAATTTCCCCTCGTCGCGGCTGGCCCCGGCCACGGCGATGGCCTTCGAACGGAAGAAAGCGGCGATGGCTTCCCTCATCGGTTTATATCCCGTGCATGAGCCGGCCGCCCAGTTCCTCGGGCAGACCGGCGGAGATTATCCGCTCCGCGGCCCGCGGGATGTCGTAGGCCACGCGGTGCAGACGGATCATCAGGTTGCGGAAACCGGGGGTGAACTCCAGAGTGGCGCAGCAGCTCTTCGGGTTGCCGTCCCGGGACTGACCCACGCTCCCCATGTTGATGATGTAGCGGCGGAAGATGCTGGGGACGTGCTCCTCCTCGGTGATGACCTCCACGTAGCCGTCCTCGTGCTGCTCGAAGATGACCGGCTGGTGGCTGTGCCCGATGAAGCAGAATCCCACGTCGAGGGCGTTGAAGGCCCGTTCTATCTCGCGCCGGTTCAAGAGGTAATGCCAGCGCTCCGGTTCGTGGGGGCTGGCGTGGACCAGCCGGAAGAGGACGGACTTCGATTTCTTGTGCCGTGTGGGCTGACCGTCCTCGCCCGCGTCAATGACCATGGGAAGCGCGGCGATGAAGTCCACGTTCTCGCGGGTGATCACCTCGCGGGTCCACAGAATCGCCCTCGCGGCGAAGGAGTTGAACAGGTACTCGGCGCCCGGGGTGACGGCGACGTGGTCGTGGTTCCCCTTCACCGTCACGGTGGTGGTTTCGTCCAGGAAAGCGACCAGGCGCTCCGGGTCGCTCACGTCGGTGGAGGAGAGGTACTCGAGGATCTGCTTCTTGGAGATACGTTTGTCGCCTTCGGCGTAGCGCACGATGTGCAGGCACTCGTTGGGGCAGGCCCCGTACCCGACGATGTCGCCGCCGCAGTAGAGGGCGCTGACCTCCAGGCGCCGGAGGTAGTCCAGCACCATCGCCAGGGCGTCTAGGTTGGCATGTATATCGGAGAAGAAGCCGACGATCAAGGGTCACTCCGGAACGAAACGTAACTTTCGGACAATTCTATCAGAAAACGCCGCCCGCGGCGAGAATACACAGCCAAAGCCAGCCGTAGTAGGCGTAGGACACGACCAGGGGGATGAGCAGATTGTCCCAGCCCCCGGGGAGGAAGAGCTCCGTAAGCGTCCCCAGGGCGCCCAGGCCGAGGGCCAAAAGGACGTTGGTCAAAAGGTTGTGCACCCCGGTGAGGGTCAGGACCAGAAAAATCACGACGGCGGCCGTGACGAACATCGTCAGCGTGCCGACGAGGGTTTTCTCGCCGACAAGTTTCTTTTTCCCCCACTTGTGGCCGAAAACCGCCGCGAGGCCGTCGCCCCAGCCCAGGACGAGTATCCCCATGACGGCCGCGTAGCGGAAATCGCCGGCTCCGATACTCGTCAGCCACCAGAAATGCCAGGTGAGAATCGAGAGGCTGACGGCGAAGAACACGGTGCCCGGACTTTTGTCCCCCGATTCCATCCCCTTGAAGAGGTCGAGCTTCCAGGAGACGTAGTTGAGGACGATGAAGGAGAGCGGACCTACTATCGCGAAGTACCAGTCGTGGAATATGAAGAGGGCGAGGATGATCCAGTTGCTCACCCCGATGTGGATGACCTTCCGCGCCGCCTCTCCGGAGATGGTCCCTTTCCGGGCCAGAACGCCCGCCGTGCCGACGATCGCGAAGACGACCCCGTAGGAGACGGCCAGGGAAACCCACTGGTTCATGGGTGTCTCCTTCTACCCCAGGGTTAGGATGAGGTATCCGCCGACGCCGGCCACGACGCCCGTTATAAGGTTGTCCAACTGAATCGGGCTCACCAGCTCGGCGAGACCCACGAGCGCCCCGAAACCCACGGCGAGGAGGTAGGAAAGCCAGCCGGTGAAACCGAACACGATGGTCACGATTACGAAGGCCGTGACGCCTCCCAGTATCCCGGCCGCGGTGCCGATCTTAGAGCGGTTGCGCCGGAGCTCTCCCTTGCCGAATCGCCGGCCCACTATAGCGGAGAGGCTGTCGGCGATGGTGGAGGGGAAGACGCTGAAGGCGGCGAGGGGTCGCAGGTCGGTACCCCGTCCCAGGTCGGTGAAGAACCAGCCGATGAAGACCGAGACGCACAGGACGATGGCCAGAGCCACGGCGCCGAACCGCCCCCGCTCCGTATCCACGCTTGAGAGCAGGCCGAACCTCATCGAAAGGGCGGTGATTACTAAAAAGACCACCGGCGCCGCCATCGCCCAGTACCAGTCGGTGAAGAGCCAGGGCGCGGCCAGGGTGCAGGGGACCACGGCCATCCCGACGATGTTCCGCGACGAAAGGTCGGAGATGACGCCCCGGAAGCGGAAATGCTCGACGATACCCACGACGAGGAACACATAGGCGACGATGTACGCGATGGAGTATATCTGGGGAATCGGCGGCGTGAGCGGCAGTTGAACGGTCATCTGTTCTCCCCGCCCAGGCCGGGCCAGCGCAGGTTCTCCCGCACCCAGCGGCCGGCCTCCTCGAAGGGGTCCGCGCCGCCGAGGAGGCGTTCCCTCTCCCTCGGCCAGTCCGGTTTCCGGGATTCGGCGAGCCAGCGGTCGGTGAAGGTGCCCGATTCGATTTTTGCCAGAAGCTCCTTCAGCCGCTTTTTTGTTTCCGCCCCGATGACGTCCTCTCCGCCCGTGGCCGCGCCGTAGAGCGCCGTCCCCGATATTTTTTCCCGCATCCCCGCCGTCCCGCGCTCGTACATCAGATCGGCCAGGAGCTTGAGCTGCATCAGGCACTCGATGTAGGCCAGGCGCGGGTCGTGCCCGGCTCCGACGAGGGTGTCCCAGGCCGCCCGGACCAACGCCGGGACCCCGCCACACAGCACGGCCTGTTCCCCGAAGTGGTCAACCACGGTCTCCTCGTGGAAGGTCGTCCAGAGGAGGCCGCCTCGGGCGCACCCCACCGCCCGGGCGTAGGCCAGCAGCCGCTCTTTCGCCTTCCCGGTGGAATCCCGCTCGACGGCCAGGGCCGCCGGCAGACCGCCGCCCGCGAGATAGAGGCTCCTCAACGCCGCGCCGGTGCCCTGGGGGGCAAGGAGAGCGACGTCCGCGTTTTCCGGAGGAACGACCCAGCCCCAGGTCACGGCCAGGCCGTGGAGGAAGATCCATAGTTGGCCGTCTTTTACATTTTTGAGGAATGGAGCGGCGTCGGGGACGGCCTCGTCGGGAATCGCCCAGACCAGCACGTCGGCTCCGGCGGCATCTCCCAGGGAGCAAACGGGTAACTGTTCGCCGCGGGCGGTCTCGATGTTCGGCGAGCCCGCGCGCAGGGCGACCGCCACGTCCACGCCCGCGTCGCGCAGGTTCAGGGCGTGGGCCCGGCCCTGGTTGCCGAAGCCGAGGACGGTCACCCGGCCCAGGTCCAAAGCGGGACAATCCTTCTCGAAGAGGACATCGCGCATTTCACGACACCTTGGACCCCGGCGGGATGTCGCCGTCAAGCGTCAACAGTCGTAAACCGCTTCCCTCTTCCGTGGCGGCCAGGAGCATCCCCCGGCTCTCCACCCCCCGGAGCGTCGCCGGCTTCAGGTTCACCAGGACGATGATGAGCCGTCCTACGAGCGCCTCGGGCGCGTAGTGCAGTGCGATGCCGGCCACGATGGTCCGCTTCTCCGCCCCGAGGTCCACTTCCAGGCGGAGGAGCTTGTCCGCCTTGGGCACCCGTTCGGCCGAGAGCACCTTCCCCACGCGCAGGTCCAGCCGCGCGAAATCGGCGTACTCCAAAAGCGCGTCCGACAGGGGCGGAACGTTCACCTTCTCCTCCGAAACGTGAGGAGACAAGGGGTTTTGCCGGGGGCATAACTCGCTTCGCTCGGTTAAACCCCTTGCCCCCAAAAGATCGTCCAGCGGACGGCCCAGCTTGGCCCTTTGCTTTTCGATCTCCTCCGGCTCGATTTTTCCGAAGAGGACTAGGACCTCGCCGAGCTTCGTTCCGGCGGGGACGAGGTCTACGCGCGCGGCGTCCGCCCAGCGCCAACCCTCGAAGTCCGGGGCGACGCCGAGCTGTCCGGCCAGCCGGGCCGCCGAAGCCGGCACGAAGGGACTGCTCACGATGGCCAGGGACGCCAGGGTCTGGCACAGGTGGTACATCGTCCGGGCGCAGGCCGGGAGGTCATTCTTGCGGGTGACCCAGGGACGCTCGTCGTCGAAGTACTTGTTGCCGGCCCGGGCCACGTCCATCATCAGCTTGGCCGCCTCACGGAAGCGGAATCCCTCGATGCTGCGTGCCACCTCACCCGCCAGGCGGGCCGCCTCGCTCACCAGCGCCCGTGCCGCGGCGTCGGGCTTCCCCGGTTCGGGGACGATGCCGTCGAAGTAGCGTTGGATGAAGACCAGCGTCCGGTGGGCCAGGTTACCGTAGATATCCGCCAGCTCGGAGTTCACCCGCTCGCCGAACTCGTCCCAACTGAAATCGGTGTCCCGGGTTTCGGGCAGACAGAAGGTCATGTAGTAGCGCAGGTAGCAGGCGGGGAAGGCGTCCAGCACGTCGTCCACCCACACGGCCCAGTTGCGGCTGGTGGAGAGCTTCTTGCCCTCGATGTTCAAGAACTCGTTGGCCGGCACGTTCTCGGGCAGGATGAAGCGCCCGGCCTCGGGCACGGACCGATTGTAAGCGAGGACCATGGCGGGGAAGAGAATGGCGTGGAAGACGATGTTATCCTTGCCGATGAAGTGGAACAGGCGGCAGTCGGGGTTGAGCCAGAACGCGCGCCAGGCCTCGGGTTTACCGTGCTCCGCCGCCCACTCCTTGGTGTTGGAGAGGTAGCCCAGAACGTTCTCGAACCAGACGTAGATGACCTTTCCATCCGCTCCCGGCAGGGGGACCTGGACGCCCCAGTCCAGGTCGCGGGTCACGGGGCGGTCCTTCAGCCCCTCCTTGAACCAGGAGCGGCAGTAGTTGAGCACGTTGTCCTTCCAGCCCACCGCGGCGTCCCGCGCCTCGATCCAGTGCCGGAGGTCGTCTTCCAGTCCGGAGAGGCGGAAGTACCAGTGGGTGGCCTCGCGCAGCTCGGGAGCGGTGCCGGTCAGCTTGCTCCGGGGCTCGACGAGGGTCCGGGCCTCGATCCAGTGCCCGCAACTCTCGCACTCGTCCCCCCGGGCGTTATCCGCGCCGCAGTGGGGGCAGGTGCCTTCCACGTAACGGTCCGGCAGCCAGCGATTCACGCTCGCGTCGTAGAACTGCTCCACGGTCTTGGTGTAGAGGAAACCGGCGTCGTGGAGGACGGTGAAGAATTTTTGCGCCGTGTCGTGGTGTGTGGGCGAGGTTGTGCGCCCGTAGAAGTCCAGGGAAAAATCCAGCCTCTCGAAGGTGCGCTTTATGCGAGGGTGGTGGAGGTCCACGATGGCGCGGGGCGTTGTGCCCTGGGCCTCGGCGGCCAGGGTGATGGCGACGCCGTGCTCGTCGGAGCCGCAGATGTAAACCACGTCGTTCCCCAGCCGGCGGTGGTAGCGGACGAAGATGTCGGCGGGGAGGTAGGCGCCGGCGAGCTGCCCCACGTGGAGCGGGCCGTTGGCGTAAGGAAGGGCGCTGGTGACGAGGATTTTTTCCATAAAATTTCCCGGCGGTTTTCAGATTTTTTGGGCAAGGGGTTTAACCGAGCGAACCGAGCGAAGCGAGCTACGCCCCCGGCGAACCGAACGAAGTGAGCTACGCCTCTGGCGAACCGAGCGAAGCGAGCTATGCCTCCGGCAAAACCCCTTGTCTCCTCAGGTCAGGGCAAGCGCAAAGTTTACCACAACCCGCGCGTCCGCGTCGCCTTGTCCACGCCGGGGAGCTGTGCTAGAATCCGCAGTCGTGCGGACCATCGGGGCATCGGTCTTTCTGGGCTTATACGCGGCGCTCGTCATCGGCTGCGGCGGACCGTCGTCCGTGCCCGGTGAGGCGCCGGTCCATCCGGATGCGAGCGTCCCGGTGGGGTATCACGAACCGCTGCACCGCCTCCCGCCGGACACGGTCGAGCCGATCGTCCTGGAATGCTTCGGCGAGCCGTTCGGCGAGCCGTTCGGCGACGCGGACCCGTACTACCTGGGCCGCGAAACAATCGTCTGCCGCGCGGGCCGGTGGCGGTCGGAGTATTCCCTCGAAACCGGCGCGGGCTGGAGCGAGGGCCTTCTCCTCCCCGGCCTGGTCACGCTGACGGTCCACCCGCCCTCGGGGGTCGAGGAGCGGGCCGTGGGGCGTCCGGGCCTGACCCGCCGAGCCGACGTGCTCACCGACGGGCCCTCCCTGGGCGTCATCGCCCTGATTCTGGCCGGCTGCGAGCTGGGTGAGGGGGAGGAGTACCGGCTGCCCGCCCGGGACCTGCGCCAGGGACTGGATTACGACCTGGAAATCGTCGTCGGGGGCTGGTCCGACGTGGAAACGGCCTGGGGCGCGCGCCCCTGTCTTGAAGTTTTCGTCGAGCCCCAGGGGTTCGCTTTTTACCTGGACGATACCGGCCGGCCCTGGTCCGTCCGCTGGCCGGGCGGATTCGCGGAACGAGCCGAGTACGGACACTCCGCGCGTAAAGCGGTCGCCGTCGAAACGCCGGAAGGCGCCGACGAGGCCGAGACGGCTCCGACCGAAACCGAGGAACCTGTCCCCGAGAACGCCGAAACCGGTGCCTGATACGAGAGGAGACCCCGTGCGCGCGGTGATAGTCACCATCGGCAACGAGATTCTCTCCGGCGACACGCTGGACACCAACTCGGCCTTTCTGGCGCAGGGCCTCAACGACCTCGGGATTCGCGTCGGCGCGCGGTACACCGTCCCCGACGACGCGGCCGCCATCGCGGGGGCCGTACGGCGCGGGCTCGGGGAAGCGGCGTTGGTAATCACCACCGGCGGCCTGGGGCCCACCCGGGACGACATCACCCTGGACGCGGTGGCCGCGGAACTCGGCGAAAAGCTGGTCGTGGACCCGGAGCAGGCCCGCCGGGTGCGGGAGGTCTTCGACCGGCGCGCCATCGAGATGCCCGCCATCAACGAGAGCCAGTTCCGCCGCATGGAAGGCGCGGTAATCGTCTACAACCCATCGGGCACGGCTCCGGGGCAGCTCGTTCCAGCCGATTCGGGTCACGTCTGCCTCCTCC
>JAPLSK010000335.1 GCA_026398675.1 bacterium
CCAGGCGCGCGTCGGCGGCCGGATGACGCTCGCCTTCCCAGAAGGGGGAGTTGGAGGCGCAGGCGATGAAGAGCGGCAGGTACGGGCGCAGGCCGTTGGCGATGGTGATGCGCTCCTCTTCCTCGGGCACCCCCAGGTGGACGTGGAGGCCCCAGAAGAGGCAGCGCAGCCATTTATCACCCTGGTACTCCGCCAGGCGATGGTAGCGCGGGTAGTCCACCATCGGCTGCTCGCGCCAGCGGCAGTTCGGGTGGGCCCCCACGGGGAGGAGATCCACGCCGGCCCGGTTTGCCGCCCGCCGCGCCAGATGACGCAGGCGACGCAGCTCCGCCCGCACCTCCTCCAGGTCCAGGCACACCGGGGTGGCTATCTCCAGCGTCGCCTGGTGGACGTCGGGCTTGATTTCGACGCGCTCGGCCTCGGAGAGCGTGGAGAGGGTCTCGGTGATGCGGGGCGCGAGCCGGCCCGTGGCCGGATCCACCAGCCCGAACTCCTCCTCGACGCCCAGGGTGAAGAGCTCCACGCGTTCCCCTCGGTGACGTTTTCGGCGATATTAGCACGGTGGCCGCGGCGCGTCCACCGGAGCCCGCCGGGGCGGTTTTTTTGAAAACACCCATCCCTTTATTGCCACGTCAACGGCGGTGAGGTAAACTAAAAAGCCCTGCCGTTCACTCCCCCCCAGCGACCCTTCAAGGACGCCCGATGGACGAACTGGAGCAGAACCTCGGCCTGCCGAGCAGCCTGGAGGCCGAACGTCTGACCCTGGGCGCGACGCTGCGCTACCCCGAGGCGGTGCACCGCTGCATCGAGGCCAACATGCGGCCCGACGACTTCTTAAAACCAATCCACGGGCGAATCTACACCGCAATCATGAACCTCTACTCCATGCGGGACGGCGCCATAGACCTGGTGACCGTCTCCGACGAGCTGCGGCGCTCGCCCGAGGGGCTCACCGACTCCGAGCTGGGCTACCTGGTGGAGGTGAAGGAGTCCACGGCGTCCACGGCGGGGATGGCGTCCCATCTGGAGATAATCCGGGACAAGGCGACTCTGCGCTCGCTGGTCAAGGCGGCTGCGATAATAAACGAGTCGGCCCGCGCCGAGGCCGAGCCGTCGTCCACCGTCCTGGAGAAGGCCGAGGGGCTGATTCTGGAAATCGCCGAGAGGCGGATGCGCCGCGAGGTCAGGCCGCTTTCCGAGCTCGTGGACACCGCCCTGGAGGAGATGCGCGCCCTCCACGAGGGACGCTCCACCCGGAGCGAGATACTCACCGGCTTCTTCGACCTCGACGAGATTCTTACCGGCCTCCACCGGGGCAACCTCATCGTCCTGGCCAGCCGGCCCGGCATGGGCAAAACGGCCCTGGGACTCAACATCTCCCAGCGCATCGCCATAGACTCCGGGGTGGGGGTCGGGTTCTTCTCCCTGGAGATGTCGGCGGAGGAGCTGGTGCGGCGGATGCTCTGCTCCGAGGCCCGGGTGGACTCCCAGAAGGTGCGCCGGGGGCTGGTCTCCGAGGGCGACATGGAGAAGTTCATCACCAAGGTGGCCCGCCTCTCCAACGCCCCCTTCTACCTGGACGACACCCCGGCCTTGTCGGTGCTGGAGCTGCGGGCCAAGGCCCGCCGACTGGTCAAGCAGAAGGGCGTCGGGCTCATCGTCGTGGACTACCTCCAGCTCATGACCGCCACCCACCGCCGCGCGGAGAGCCGCCAGGTCGAGGTCGCCGAGATATCCCGCTCCCTCAAGGCGCTGGCCAAGGAGCTCGACGTCCCCATCCTGGCCATCGCGCAGCTCAACCGCCAGCCGACCAACCGGCCCCGGTCCAAGATGCCCCAGCTCTCAGACCTGCGCGAGTCGGGCGCCATCGAGCAGGACGCCGACGTGGTGATGTTTCTGCACCGGGAGGAATACTACCAGGTCTCCAGCCCCGGCGAGGCGGCCGAACCGGTGGAGGAGACGCCGGACTACGGCAACGGCGGCGGCATCTCCGACGACCTGGCCCGGATGCCCGGCATCAGCCAGGTCATCGTCGCCAAGCAGCGCAACGGCCCGGTGGGCTCCGTCTACCTCGTGTTCCGCAAGCGGTTCACGCGCTTCGAGAGCCTGGACCGCTCCTTCCGCACCCCCGCGAGCGCCTCGGCCTCCGGGGAATCCCCGCCGTTTTAGAACCCGCCTTGACATCTCGTACGCGCTGGATTAGCCTAACCCGGTGTGATAGAGCCGGTTAGGGCCGGCGCAGCCTCCGACTATGTACCCGAATCGTCCCATCTGGGCCGAGGTGGACCTCTCGGCCATCCGCGACAACCTCTTCGCCGTCCGGGAGAGAGTCGGCCGCGGCGTGAAGATCATGGCCGTGGTCAAATCCGACGCCTACGGCCACGGCAAGCTCGAGGTCGCCCGGACCCTGGACCCCTACGCCGACTGGTTCGGCGTCAGCTTCGTGGACGAGGGGGTGGAGCTCCGCCAGGCCGGTTTCGATCAGCCGATCCTCTGCCTGGTCACCCCCCTGGCGGACGAGCTGGACGCGATGGTCAAGTACCGGCTGACCCCGGTCCTGTCCGACGCGGAGTTGGCCGACCGCCTGGGCGAGCGCCTGGCGCGGATGGGCTGGCTGGACGCCTACCGCCGCGACTTCGACGTCCACGTAAAGGTGGACACCGGCATGGGGCGCCTGGGAGTGTGGCACGAAGAGGCGCCCGAGACGGTGGCGCGGATCGAGGCCGTCCCCGGAGTCCACGTCGCCGGGCTCATGACCCACTTCCCCCTGGCCGACGGCGAGGACGCGAGCTTCGCCCGTGAGCAGCTCGAGCGCTTCGCCCGCGTCCGCCGGGAGCTGGAAAGAAAGGGCTTGAGCCCCGAGCTCTGCCACGCCGCCAACTCCGCCGCCATCGTCGATCTCCCCGAAAGTTACCTGGACATGGTCCGGCCGGGATTAGCTCTTTACGGGAGTTACTCCAGCCCCCACGTGTCCCGCAACCTGGGCATCCGGACGGCCATCGCCCTGCGGGCCCGCATCGCGTCGGTCAAGACGCTCCCCGCCGGCGCCACGGTCAGCTACGGCCGCCTCCACCGGCTGGAGCGGGACACCCCCGTGGGCGTCCTGCCGCTGGGCTACGCCGACGGCTGGCGCAGGAGCCTCTCGGGCCGGGCCGAGGCGCTGGTCCGGGGCAAAAGAAGGCCCATCATCGGCGCCATCTGCATGGACATGTGCATGGTGGACCTGGGTGGGCTGGGCGAGGTGGCCCCGGGCGAGGTGGTCACCCTTCTGGGCCGCGACTACTCGGGCTCCAAGATAGAGGTCGAGGAAGCGGCCCGCTGGATGGACACCATCCCCTACGAGGTCACCTGCGGGCTGTCGGAGCGCGTCCCCCGGCACTACCTCCGGACGGAGTGAACCGTGCCTCCAACCGGCGCTGTAAAGATGAACACCTTCGAGCGCATCGGCAACTGGCTGATGGAGAAGACCCATACCGTGGGGGGCGTGTTCATCTTCTACGGCCGGACCATGGCCCGCATCGCCCGGCGGCGGCCCCGGGGCAAGCTCGTCTACGACCAGATGATGCGCCTCGGGGTGGAGTCCATCGGCGTGGTGACCATGACCGCGCTCTTTACCGGGATGGTCATCGCGCTCCAGTCGGTGAACCAGCTGAAGATCTTCGGGGCCGAGGGGTACGTGGGCGGCATGGTGTCGGTCCTCTTCGCCCGGGAGCTGGGGCCGGTGCTCACGGCCATCATGCTCGCCGGCCGCGTGGGGGCGGCCATGGCCGCCGAGCTCGGCACCATGCGCGTCACCGAGCAGATAGACGCCCTGGAAACCCTGGCCAGCGACCCCTTCCGTTACCTCGTGGCCCCGAGAATCATCGCCATGGCCGTCATGGCCCCGGCGCTCACCGCCCTGGCCATGGGCGTGGCCCAGGTGGGCTCCTTCTTCGTCTGCATCGTCCTGGCCGACGTGGACCCCGGGGTCTACATCGCCGAGCTCGCCGTCTTTTCCAACGTCTGGGACATCGTCAGCGGGTTGATCAAGGCCCTCGCCTTCGGCCAGGTCCTGACGCTCATAAGCTGCTACTACGGCTTCACGACCTTCGGCGGGGCCGAGGGGGTCGGCCGCGCCACCACCAACGCCGTCGTCGTCAGCGCCGTGAACATACTGATCGTGGACGTGCTATTGACCACTCTCTTCTTCATCGCCTTCGACTAGAGGGAGCCGTGGACCCCGAGACGGTCATCCAGATCCGGAACCTGCACCGGAGCTTCGGCGAGACGGTGGTGCTCGACGGCGTGGACCTGGATATCCACCGCGGGGAGTCCATCGCCATCATCGGGCGCTCCGGCGTGGGCAAGAGCGTGCTCTTGAAGCACGTGCTGGGCCTCCTGCAGCCGGACGAGGGAGACGTGTGGTGCCTGGGAATCCGGGTGAACGGGGCCAGCCTCGCCGAGCTGCACGAGATACGCTCCCGGGTGGGCTATGTCTTCCAGTTCGCCGCCCTGTTCGACTCCATGAACATCCGCGAGAACGTGGGGTTCTTTCTGGACAACCACTCCGACACCCCGTCCGAGGAAGTGGACCGCATCGTGGACGAAAAGCTGGCGCAGGTGGGCCTCCCGGAGACGGCGCACCTGATGCCGGCGGAGCTCTCCGGGGGGATGAAGAAGCGGGCGGGCCTGGCGCGCGCCCTGGTGGGCGAGCCCGAGATAATACTCTACGACGAGCCAACCTCCGGCCTCGACCCCATCACCGCCGCCGCCATCAACGATCTCATCAACGAGACCAAGGAGCTGACGCGGGCGACAACGGTCATCATCACCCACGACATGGCCTCGGCCTACAAGACCGCCGACCGGATAGCCATGCTCCACGACGGGAAGATTATCTTCGACGGCACGGACGAGGAGGTCCGCGCCACCGACAACCCCTACGTGCAGCAGTTCATCCAGGGCCGGGCCCAGGGACCCATAGACCCCCTGTTCAAGTGAACGCGGCAGTCAGGCGATTTTGGTACAATAGTCCGGTCCACCGTGAGTAAAAAAATGAAACGGTCCGCCGAGCTGAAAGTAGGGATAACCGTCGTCGTCGCCCTGGCGATATTCGTCGCGCTCATCTTCTCCACGGGCCAGTGCCAGCTCTTCAACCGGGGCTACACGATAACGGTCATCTTCGACTCCGCCGCGGGCCTGGTCACCGAGGCCAAGGTCCTCTACGCCGGCGTGAGCGCCGGCAGCGTCGAATCCGTGGAGTGGTTCAAGCCCGAGGGCTCCGAGGCCCCCATGGTCAAGGTGGTCCTGCGTCTGGAAGAAGACGTCGTGGTGCGGGAGAACTCGGTCATCGCCATCCGCTTGAAGGGGCTGATGGCCGACAAGTACGTGGACATCACGCCGGGCACGAACGACTCGCCCGTGGTCCCGCCCGGCTCGACCGTCAAGGGCGAGCGCTCCATCGGCATGGACGAGCTCTTCGAGTCGGCGGGCAGCATCGTGGTCAAGATCGGGGACGCCCTGGCCGACTTATCGAACCTCTTCGACGAAGAGACGGTGGCCCAGATCAAGGACACCGTCGCCCACATAGACTCGATGGCCACCGACCTGGACGAGCTGATCAAGCTCTCGACGGGCGAGATAACCGCCACCGTGAAGAACCTGCGGCAGATAACCGACAACATCGCCCAGATAACCGCCGGCGCCTCCAGGATAACCCAGGACCTCGAGGGGACCTTGACCCGCTCGCTCCCCCGTTTCGAGAACGCGGTGGCCAGCATCGAAGAGGTCTCCTCCGGCGCCGCCGTGGCCGTGGACCACATCAACTCCATCGTCGCCCAGATTTCCTCGGGCGAGGGGACCGTCGGGAAGCTCATCTACTCGGACGAGGCCTACGTGGACTTCACCCAGACCCTCCAGAAGGCCAAGACACTCCTGGACAACATCATCAACGACCCCCGGCGTTACCTGAACCTCTCGGTGTTCTAAAATCCCCCCCGCGTCCCACGCGGATTGCGATGGTGTAGGGCGGCCCCTCTGCAGGCCGCCTGGTATTTAATAGATCATCGCGCCGATGGGTTGGGGTAGGGAAAGGAATAGGACGTAGGCCCGCGTCCCCCTCTCCCCGTGGGAGCGGCGCGCCGACGGGGATGGGGGTGAGGGCTGCTGCATGTCCCCTCTCCCTTTTAGGGAGAGGCGCGCCTACGGGTTAGGGTGAGGGCTGCCGCATATCCCCTCTCCCTTTTAGGGAGAGGGCTAGGGTGAGGGTCGAAGGTGGGAACGTAAAAACGGCGGGGATTAAAATCCCCGCCCTACATTTCAGCGGTGAGGGGTGAAGCGGCCCCCTCCCCCCTCTGGGGGGAGGCTCGCCTACGGGCGGGGGTGAGGGTCGAGGCTTGAGACGGTAA
>JAPLSK010000336.1 GCA_026398675.1 bacterium
GAGGGGAGAGGGGACATTCGGCAGCCCTCACTCAGGGCCGTAAGCGCGCTTCCCCCCAGAGGGGGGAGGGGACATACGTCGTTTCTTACCCCGGCCCGTAAGCGCGCTTCCCCCCAGAGAGGGGAGGGAGAATTAATCCTCCGACTCGCCGTAGCTGGGCACGCAGCAGCCGTTCCAGGTGACGCGGTAGATGTCGCCGGTGTCCAGGCTGTAGGCGAAGATGTCGGTGTAGGCGTCGTCGAAAATGACCGTCCGGCCGTCGGCGGTGAAGGCGGGGAAGCGCTTGGCGCCGCCGTTCTCCGTCAGGCGCCGCGAGTCGCCGCTCTCGGCGTCGTAGACGGCCAGCTCCCAGTCGCCCTCCTGCCAGTTGCTCGCCCCGGTGTAGCTGCGGACGCAGACGACGCTGTCGCCGTCGGGGCTGAAGCGGGGGAACAACCCCGGCCCCAGGCGCCGGATATCGGAGCCGTCGGGCCGGCAGAGGTAGACCTCCGGTTGGCCGGTGTAGGCGGTGCGCCGGGACTGGAAGGCGATCCACTCCCCGTCGGGGCTCCAGTCGGGGTAGGAGTCCTCGGCGGGGTGGTTGGTGACGCGCGCCGTGTCCCCGCTCGATACGTCCAGGGTGTAGATTTCGTAGTTGCCGTCGCGGTCGGTGTGGAAGACGAGGGCGTCGTCGTCGGGGGACCAGGCGGCGGAATCCTCGACGCTCGGGGTGGCGGTGAGCTGCTCGACCCCGGAGCCGTCGGGCCGCATCAGGTAAAGGTCCAGGTTGCCGGTGCGCTTGGAGCTGAAGCAGACGAGCTCCCCGTCGCGGGAGATGGTGGACTGCCAGCTCTGGCCGTCGGCGGTCAACTGGCGCCCCTCCCCCGTGGCCAGGTCCAGGCTGTGGATGTCGCCCATGAGATGAAAAACGAGGGTGCCGGAAAGCGCCAGCCCGACGTTGTAGGGCGTGTCCCCCTCGGCGGCGGCGGGGAGGGGCAGGGCGCCGGCGGCCTCGGCCAGCTCCTCGGCCAGCTCGGAGCAGACCGCCGGGATGCGCCGCTCCACCTGGGCCGTTTCCTGCGCCCCCTTCGCCACCAGGCCGGTCGCGACGTTGACGAAACGCACGGCGATGGTGAAGGCGCCGTCGAACTCGGTGACGCTGCCCAACAGGATGTAGTCGGCCTCGACGAGCCGACCCACCTGGGCGGCGTCGCCCTCGGTCAGGCCGGAAAGCGCCAGGGCCTGCTCCTGGAGCACCTGGGCCAGGCG
This sequence comes from bacterium, assembly GCA_026398675.1. Classification (NCBI taxonomy): domain Bacteria; species bacterium. The sequence goes on from JAPLSK010000336.1 coordinate 1,249, forward strand.
GCCGCGCTCGACGAGGCGCAGGTCGCCGCGGGAGTATAGCTCCGCCCGCACCAGCTCCGACGCACCGCGCGCCAGCCCGGCGTCGCAGTTCACCGCCTCGAAGTCCACGATGGCGATGGTGGGTTCCGCGGCGGGGGCGGCGAGAGCCAGGATGATGAGCAGAAAGGCCGTTTTCTTTGGCATGGCTGCATTCCTTCTATCCCCCCCATTTAGGAAGAGGCTTTCATTCATCCCCTTCCCCCCTTGGGGGGAGGCTGGCCTACGGGCTAGGGTGAGGGCTTCCTCTTATCCCCTCCCCCCTTTGGGGGGAGGCTCGCCTACGGGCTAGGGTGAGCGGCTTCCTCATGTCCCCTCCCCCCTTTTGGGGGGAGGGTTAGGGTGAGGGGCTTCCGGGAATATGCTCGGCTATCTTTAGTAACACTCCCTCAAGGTTGTTATATACATCCGTATTCCAAAACCGGATTACACTCATTCCCATCTCTTCGAGTTGCTCTGTTCTACTCTTATCGCGGATTATCTTACTCTCCTCGGCGTGCCCTCCGCCGTCGAGCTCCACGACCAGTCCTGCCTCCGGGCAGTAGAAGTCGAGGATGTAGCCTTTCAGCGGATGCTGGCGGCGGAACTTGGCGCC
>JAPLSK010000337.1 GCA_026398675.1 bacterium
CTTCGGCTTCGTCTTCGGCTCGAGCCAGGCGGCGGCCCAGACCGTGACCGGGGCGCTGGGGGGGCTCGTCCCCGATTCCCTGGGCTGGGCGGAGAATCTCTTGGAAAAAGCGGTGGGGGCGCGGGTCGAGGTGGGAATCGCGGGGCTGGTGGTGCTCCTTTGGCTCTCCTCGCGGCTCACCGATTCCGTCCGCCGAGCGCTGGACAACATCTGGGGCGCGGGGCGAAAAAGGCGCTGGTGGGAGGGGAGGCTCGTCGCCCTGGGCATGCTCGTGGGGGTCTTCGTGTTCCTGTTGGCGGGGACCGTCCTCACCGGGCTCCTGGCCAAGCTGGCCGGTTCCGACTGGCGCCTGGGGGGATGGGAGTTCCCCCTGGCCAGGGGCCTCGCCCGGATCGTCCTCTTGGTCGTCCCGTATCTCCTGACGGCGTTCTTCTTCTTCCTCGTCTACCGCCTGGTGCCCACGGCGCCGGTGAGCTGGCAGGCGGCGTCCGTGGGCGCGCTCACGGCGGCGCTCGCCTACGAGGCGGCCAAGGTACTCTTCAGCTTCTACCTGGCCGACCTGGCCCGACCGGACGTCTACTACGGCGTACTGGCCGGCCTGGTCGCTTTCAGCTTCTGGTCCTACTACGCGGCGACGATTCTCCTCTTGGGCGCGGAGCTGGCCTACGCGGTCGAGGGTCGTCGCGCACAGTGGAAGCTGCGCCGAAGGGCCCGCGGCATCGCCGACGACCTGCGCGACGGGACGGGATAGTCCGCTTGAATAACGCCCGGCGTTGGAGTATCCTCTCCAGACTGACACCCGCGAGCCGACATCCGGGTCGGACGGTGCGACGACTCCCAGGATACCACTGTATCCAACCGTTCGGGCACCGGAGGACGGCTTTTGCCGTTAAAAGAGAGGAGGACGCTGACGGTGAACGGGTGAGGTAATTTTCATTTCCACCGCGCAAACCGAGCGTAGCGAGCTACGCCCCAGCGAAACGAAGCGAAGCGAGTTATGCCCCAGCAAATCGCATCTAGGACTGGAGTTTTTAGATGACTAATGCAGTGGACGATTTCCGCCGGGAACGGAATGAGCTCAACGAGCTGGTTCTATCCCGGAGCGGGAAAATCACGAAACGTTTTTTCTCGCTCGACACCCAGGTTTACGATGAGGGGAGGCTCCCCGGCAGGTTCAAGGAGCTGCTGGGGCTAGTCGCCTCGACCGTGCTGCGCTGCGAGGACTGCGTCACGTACCACGTCCTGCGCTGCAATGATGAGGGTGTGGATGGCGATGAGTTCTACGAGGCCCTCGAGGTTGCGCTGGTGGTGGGCGGCTCCGTGGTCATCCCCCACTACCGCCGCGCCGCCCGCCTCTGGGAGGATATCCGGGGGAAGGGGGGTCGGTCGTGAGCTACAACATTTTCGGCGCCCCCGGCTGGGAGATAACCCCCGTGGGCAAAACGGCGCTGGAACAGGCGCTCGCCCGACACCTCTCCCGGTCCATCGCCGTGGAGAGCATCATCTTCGCCGAGCCCGACTCCGGGTCCACGTCCGGCGGCAACGGTTTCGCCCCCCGGCGGGGGACCGTGACTACCAGGGCCGGTCGGGGTGAAGAGGTTCGGGTGGATCTCTTCTTCAAGCTTCCCACCGAGCGCGAGGTGGAGGGTCTTGTCCTCGGGCATCGGCTGGGCCTGAAGCACCAGCCGCGCATCCTCGTCTCCTCCCTGGACATCCGGTCGAACGGCGTCGAGAGCCAGGCGCTGTGCTACATTTTCGTGCCGGGTCAGACGCTCGGAAACGGCGCCGACGGCAACCTTTTCACCGCCGATTCCCTCCCCGAGGGGATTGTGGCCGACATGGCCCTCCTCCACGCCTCCACCGCCGGACACGCCGAGGCCTACCTCCGCCGGGGCTACACCTTCGCCTCCCGGGAGAGCCTGATCGAGGAGGCGTCGGTGGACGATACTGCGGCGTACCTTGTCCTTCCCGGCATGAGTGATGAAGCTGGGACTCTACTGAGCCGCGCAACGGCGGTCTCCGCCGAGGCGGTCAATCTGGCCGCGGGCGACGGGCCGGTGGTCATTCACGGCGAGATCGAGCCCCCCCACATCGTGGTGGGCGACGACGGCGCGGGGACCCTCGTGGACTGGGGCGGGCTGGGGCTCGGCTGGGCGGCGCTGGACCTGGCTCCCTGTCTGGGCTACGAGCAGATCCCGCTCTACCGGCAGATGGCCGGGGCCCGCAACCCGTCCTGGAACCCGCCCGACGAAAAGGCGCTGGCCGCGGCCCGCCTGGTACACGCCCTCGCGCGCCTCAAGCGGCTCGCCGGGAACCCGGACGGCCCGCCTCCGTCGGCGGGGTCGGTCGGGGCCCTGGTCGGACGATTGGACGATGCCCTGACCCGGCTCTAAAGACCGGGTCGGCGCCGTGGACGGCCCTTCCAAGAGGGAATAGGCATTTTCCGCCGGTTACCCGTCGTAAAAACCGGAACCCCAACCCGAAAGACGGACATGCGAGAGATAGACTTAAGCAAGGTCACCGCCGCCGTCCGGCAGCTCTGCCTGGACGCCGCTTACCGATTGCCCGAGGACGTGGAGCGGGCGCTCCGCGATTTCCGCGCCGTGGAGCCCTCCCCCGTGGGGCGCGACGTCCTCGACGTGATAATCAAGAACGCCGAAATCGCCCGGGACGAGGAGGTGGCCATCTGCCAGGACACGGGCTACGCCGTGGCCTTCGTAACCCTGGGCCAGGATGTGCGCATCACCGGCGGCGGGCTCACCGAGGCCATCGCCGAGGGGGTGCGCCAAGGCTACGCCGACGGCTACCTGCGCAAGTCCATCGTGGCCGACCCCTTGAGGCGCAAGAACACCGGCGACAACACCCCGCCCGTCATCCACTACGACGTGGTCCCCGGCGACGCGCTCGTAATCCACTTCGAGCCCAAGGGCGGCGGCTGCGAGAACATGAGCCGGGTGGCCATGCTCAAGCCCGCCGACGGGGTGGAGGGGGTGCGGCGCTTCGTCCTGCACACGGTGGACGAGGCCGGTCCCAACCCCTGCCCCCCCACCATCATCGGGGTGGGCATCGGCGGCGACTTCGAGAAGTGCGCCATCCTGGCGAAAAAGGCCACCCTGCGCACCGTGGGCGAGTACAACCCGGACCCGTACTACGCCGGGCTGGAGAAGCAGTGGCTGGATGAAATCAACCGGCTCGGCATCGGGCCCCAGGGGCTGGGCGGACGGACAACCTCTCTGTGGCTGGCCATCGAGACCTACCCCTGCCACATCGCCAGCCTGCCGGCGGCGGTCAACGTGCAGTGCCACGCGGCGCGGCATAAGTCCGTCGAGTTGTAGTAAACCGACATCAGCCCGTTTAAATAACAGGAGAGCCCGACCGGCTCTCTTTATTCATTTGACAGGATTTTTTTTTTAATATCTAATAGTCGTGGAAGTTTTTCTGGTTTGGAGGCAGTAGGTAGGAGGTAGGGAGATGAGAACTGTTTTTCTAATCTGTGCGCTTCTCCTGGGGCTCATACTGGGTTTTTCGTGTACGGTTCCGGGAGGCGGCGACGGGGATGGTGACGGGGATGGTGGTAACGGCCGCATCGCCTTTATGTCCGACCGCGATGGGGACTGGGAAATCTTCGTGATGGAAGCTGACGGGAGCAACCAGACCCAGTTGACCAACAACGCTAGCTTTGACGAGTATCCCGACTGGAGTCCAGACGGAGACCGCATCGCCTTCTGCTCCGACCGCGACGGGGACTGGGAAATCTTCGTGATGGACACCGACGGGGGCGACCAGACCCAGTTGACCTACAACGACAGCTTTGACGATAAGCCCGACTGGAGCCCGGATGGCGACCGCATCGCCTTCGCCTCCGAGCTCGACGGGGACGACGAAATCTTCGTGATGGACGCTGACGGGAGCAACCCGACCCAGTTAACCTTCGACGGTGGTAGTCATCCCTCCTGGAGGCCGGACGGCAGCCACATCGCCTTCGACTCCTACCGCGACGGGGACTGGGAAATTTTCGTGATGGACGCCGACGGTAGCAACCAAACCCAGTTGACCTACAACGACACATATGACGATAATCCCGCCTGGAGCCCGGACGGCGACCGCATCGCCTTCGAGTCCTACGGCACATGGTCCGACATGGAAATCTTCGTGATGGACGCCGACGGGGGCAACCAGACCCAGTTGACCACAGAGGGAGGTTGGTCTCCCGACTGGGGCCCGGCGAAGTAGACCCATCCTCCCCCAGCTGGTGAAGGAGATGCGCAGGCCGGCCCCGAGGGATGCATCCCCTGTGGCCCGCCGCTTCTACTTTCCTTAAAAACGGTCAACGCACGGTGTGATGCGGCACGAGTCAGTCACTCCGTAGCGGGATAACGGGGCCGGATTTTTGTTAAAATAGGGGCGCAGAGCCCCTTTCTTTTCGCACCTCGGCCGTCCTCGCCCGGCGGGAATATGCCCAAAGTCGCCGTCCTCGCCTTCCCCGGCACCAACTGCGAGTACGAGAGCGTCCGCGCCTGCGAGGCGGCGGGCCTCGACGCCCAAATCGTCCGCTGGAACGAGCCGGACAAGCTGCGCTCCGCCGACGCTTACTTCCTGGCCGGGGGGTTCAGCTTCCAGGACCGGGTGCGCGCCGGGGCCATCGGCGCCAAGGAGGCCGTCCTGGACGAGGTTTCCCGAGCCGCCGACGCCGGCAAGCCGGTCCTCGGCGTGTGCAACGGGGCGCAGACCCTCCTCGAAGCCGGGCTCGTCCCAGGTCTCGCCGAAGGGCACCCCCTCGAGATGGCCCTGGACTCGAACGCCCACGGCTACCTCTGCCGCTGGACGTACCTGCGCGTGGAGAACCCGGCCGGGAGCCTCTTCACCAGAATGTACGAAAAGGGCGAGGTCATCCCCGTGCCCATGGCCCACGCCGAGGGGCGCTTCACGACCCACGACCCGGCGATTCTGGCGCGTGTCGAAGCGAGCAGCCAGGTGGCCTTCCGCTTCGCCAATCCCGACGGCTCGCCGGCGGAAGGGGACTACCCCACAAATCCCAACGGCGCTTTGGGCGACATCGCGGGCATGACCAACCCGGCGGGGAACGTGCTGGCGGTGATGCCCCACCCC
>JAPLSK010000338.1 GCA_026398675.1 bacterium
CCGGGAGGAGTTGAACAAGCTCGACATCGAGAAATCTCAAAAAGAGGTCGTGAATCTCCTGAGGATGTTCGTGGTCCGCATCTACGTCTGCCAAAAAGAAAAGCGCGGCTCGAAGACCGCGCACCTGAAAATCCACTGGAATCCCGTACTTATAAACAAAGAGAGCCTGGAATCAGGCTCTACTGTTGGTATAGGTGGCAGCGGCACGGGGAATCGAACCCCGGTTGCATGGCTGAGAACCACGCGTCCTAACCACTAGACGATGCCGCCAGAGCAACGCCTTTGTAACTTAAACGGGCCGGTCTTGTCAACTCCTTTTGCCGGGGGCATAACTCGGTTCGCCGGGGGCGTAGCTCGGTTCGCTCGGTTCACGCGTCGGTCGCGTGCGTCGGGAAGGGGCAAGGGGCTTAAGCCCCTTGTCTGAGTGTATAGGACACTGCCCGGCCCGCTTCGGCCTCTTGGCTGGGGCGGATGGATTCGAACCACCGTAAGCAAATCCAGAGTCTGCTGTCCTGCCACTAGACGACGCCCCAGGAGGGGAGAAGCCTAGCACAAAGCTGGGGTGGGAATCAACCCGCGAGCGGCGCCTTTACCTCCGCCCCGGTCATCTCGAAGGACGCCAGCACGGCGTCCAGTTCCCCCATCAGGCTCTTCCAGTCCTTCTGCGACGCGGCGAATTGGATACCGCAGAGCGTCTGCCCCTTGACCAGCGTCCAGTCCCAGGCGCGCCACGGCGTATCCTCGACGTTGAAGGTGAACTCGACGCGGACGGCCTTGATACCGGAGAGGTCCACCTGCTCCCGTCCCACCTCCGTCATATCGGGGAAAGACGGTTCCAGCTCCCAGAGCTTGTCCTCCAGGGCCAGGTCGCGGTCCTCCACGGTGAGCTCCTGCCCTCGGTTCTGGCAGAAGACCGACAGGTAGGCCCCGGTCTTGGGCGAGAGGAGCATGGCGGTGTCGGAGTCGTTGGCCGGGTCCTGGATGAGCTCGCCATCGTCCCAGAGGTCGTTGGCGACGCTGAAGGTGACGCCGAATCGCTCCAGGTTGACGTCGCGGCGCGCGGGCGCGGTCACGACCTCCCCGCCGTCGGTGCCATCGGACGGTGCCTTCTCCTCCCCGCAGGCGAGGGGGATGAGGCAGACCAGTGCTATAAGGAACCAAACATGTTTCCGCATTTTCGACCTCCTGGATGGAGACAAGGGGTTTAAACCCCTTGTTCCACCCCTTGCCTTAAAAAATGGAGAGGATCAGCGGGCGATCACGAAACGCTGTAGTGAGCCAGCCCCGCTCGTTTTATCGGTGAGCTCCGCCAGGTATACCCCCGGAGCCAGGCCGTCGGTCGTCAGGGTGACCGTCTCCCGTCCGGCGGCGTGCTCTCCGGAGTAGGGTCGGGCCACGCGTCGGCCCGCGAGATCATAGACCGTGAGCTCCACTCGGGCGTCTATGGGGAACATCAACACGAAGTTCACCACGCCGTCGGCGGGGGAGGGGTAAGGATGGCCGAGCACCGCCCGCGGCGTGGGCATTCCCTGGCCGTAGACGAGCGTCTCCGGCCCGCGGGAGAGCTCCCCGCCCCCGGAAACGAGGGCCACGACGCGGTAGGCGTACTGTCTGCCCCACTCGACCTCGCGGTCCAGGTAGGGGCCCGTCGCGACGGAATCCGTGTTCAACGGCTCCCATAAACCCAAGTCCACCTTCCTGTAGAGGCGGTATCCCTCCACGAGGTCGGACCGGGTGAGCGTCCAGTACGCCAGGACGCCGTCGGCATCCTGGGTAAGGCCGAAATCGGTGAACCGCAGGCCGGCCTGCATCGCCAACAGGGCCAAAAGGCACTGAAGCCGGCCGTAGCCCGCGTAGTTGTCCTTGCCCGCCTCGCCCAGGTCCAGGGCGGAGAGCTCCAGGTAGTCCTTCACCTCCTGGGGCGTCAGTGAGGGGTCGGCCTGGAGCAAGAGGGCGACGGCCCCCGCCACGTGGGGCGTGGACATGGAGGTGCCCTCCATGTTGATGTAGCCCCCCCGGCGGCCGTCTATGCTCTTGATGCCCTCGCCGGGATTGACCGTCCCGCCCGGCGCGCAGATGTCCGGCTTGATGCAGCCCGGCGGGTAGGGCCAGTCGTCGTAGGGCGGGTCGAAGGCCCACTCCACGGGGCCGATGCTGGAAAAGAAGGAGACCCCGTCCGCGCTCTCGGTGGCGCCGACGGTGATTATCTCCGGCACATCGCCCGGGGTGCGGATGTTATCGGGCGGGGGGTACTGCTCCGTCTTGTCGCCCTCGTTCCCCGCCGCGGCCACTATCACCGCGCCCAGCTCCAGGGTGGTCCGGCACACATCGCGCCATAGCGGCTGGTTGTGGGTCTGATTCTGGTACCAGCCGAAGCTCAGGTTGAGGACGTCGGCGCCCATCTCCACCGCGTAGTCCATCCCGTCCCAGGTGATGTATTCCGTGCCGCGCCCGGTGTCGGAGAAGACCTTCACTGCCATGATGCGGGCGTCGGGGGCCACGCCGGTCTGGGACCCGGCGCTGCCGTCGCCGGCCACGATGCCCGCCACGTGGCTCCCGTGGCCGTCCTCGGGACCTAGCACGGTGCCGTCGTCGTAGTAGAAGTCCCAGCCGTTGACGTCGTCAACGTAGCCGTTGGCGTCGTCGTCGAGGCCGTTGCCCGGAATCTCGCCCAGATTGACCCAGGGGTGATCGGCCAGGTCGGGGTGCTCGAAGTCGCAGCCGGTGTCCACCACGGCCACCACCACCCCGTCGCCGGTGTAGCCGTAGGGCGCGTCCCAGACAAGCGGGGCCTCCACGCGGCTCACGTTCCAGGTGATGTCGGCGGAGGAACACAGGGCGTCGTCGGTGGTGGAGCAGAGGGCGACGCGGTCCACGCCGGGAAGGTCGGCCAGCTCCCGGGCGATTTCGGCCGTAACCCGGGCCCCCACGGCGTTCAATAGAACGAGGGGCCGGATGTCCTCCGCCAGCCCCGGCGCCTCGGCCTGGTAGAGGAAATCGAGGACCGGCGACTGGGACCGCCCGCACATCTCTTCGAGGAGGGCCCACCGGGCGGCCCGCCGTTCTTCGGGGGCGAGGGCTGTTGCGTAACGGTCCAGGTGAAGGTCGGCGGGGCGCTCGGCGAGCACGACCACCACGGGCGTGAGCGAGGCCGGATCGCGGTCGAGCTCCGCCTCGAGAGAGGGGTCGAGGGTGCCGGCGGCCAGGGCCGTCGCCGTCAGAAGTTGAAGGATGACAATCCGCACGCGCATGACGACTCAATCCGAACCGAGCTTTAGCGAGTTATGCCCCCGGCAAAAGGATGACCTCGGCGCCCAGACGCGCGGCCAGCTCCACCGCGGGGACGCACTTCAGTTCCTGGACGTTGAGCTCCACGAACCTGCGCCGCCCCTCCTTGTCGGCGAGGTCCACCCCGGTGATGTCCGCGCAGAGGGCGGACCCCATCCGCTTCACGAAGTCTTCCACCACTGGCGCGGATAGCCTGTAGGCCTCCTCCTTCGCCTCCCGGTCCTTGTAAACTTTGGGGCCTTTCAGCATCCCCAGCGCCATGACCGCGCCCGTCAGCGCACCGCAGGTCAGGCCCGCGCGGGCGGTTCCGGCGCCAAAGGGGGCGGCCAGGGCGAGGTAGTCCAGCGGGTCGCCGTCGGCCAGCTCCAACAGCGCCGACATGACGGCCATGGTGCAGTTGTAGCCTTCCTCGGCGAAAAGCTCGCGGGCCCGGTCCACCGCCCGCACGACCTTCTCCTCATCCATCGGCAACCTCTGAAAAATGGAGACAAGGGGTTTTGCCAGGGGCATAGCTCGCTTTGCTCGGTTAAACCCCTTGCCTTCTAGTGGTTGATGAGCTCCGCGTCCCGGGAAAAGCTGAAGTCGTCGTCGTAGCCCGGTTTGTGGCATTGGGCGCAGACGCGCGCCTCGACCGCGGGCGGCCGCTCGCCCGACGGGTGCTCCGCCGGGGTCTCGTGGCACATCTGGCAGCCGACCTCGGTGAGGTCCGGCGTGAGCTCGACGCTGCCGAAGCCGCCGGGCCGGCCGAAGCCCGTGGAGTGGCACCGGATGCACTCCAGGTTCCGGTCGTCCCCCGTGGCGACGAGGGACTCCCAGGCGTGGGCGTGGGGGGTGGAGGACCACTGGGCGTACTGGTCCGCGTGGCAGGCGCCGCAGTAATCCGCCCCGTGCCAGGCGTACTCGCCTTCGGGCTTGTAGAAGCGCTCCAGCCAGTCCGCGTACCGTTCCTGTTCGTAGGCCAGGATGACGGCGCGCGTCGCCGGGTCCACCTCGAGCACCTCGCCGTCCACGGGGATCGCCTCGTAGGATACCAGCCGCCCGAGGGTGTCGGGGTCGAGACTCAGCCGGACGACGCCCACGTAGCGCCCCTTCCGGCCGGGCCAGACGATGGGTGTCGTGTAGGAGAGCTCCGGCTCCCGCCGGAAGAGCCCCGAATGACCGCCGCCGACCAGGTCCACCTGGGGGAAATTTTCCGCGATTTCCACCTCGCCGGGCACGCCCAGATGCGAAAGAACGATGACGATGTCGCAGCCCGCCGCCTGGAGACTCGCAACCGCCTCCCGCAGCGGCTCCCGCCAGTCCGACACCCCGTAGCCCAACGCGGCCAGGTCGGGGCCGGTGGCGAAACAGTCGGGGTGAATCACCGCCGCGAGGCCGACCTTCACCCCGCCGCGTTCCAGGATGAGCGTCGCCGGGAAGGGGGGCCGGTCTTTCTCCAGGGGGGTTAGGTTGGCGCAGGCGAAGGGGAGCTCCCCCAGGAGCCGGGCCGGCGTCATCTCTCCGCCCAACAGGTCCTGGTCGCCCAGGGCGATGAGGTCGTAGGCGGCCAAAAGGTATACGTCAAGCACCGCCTCCGCCTTGCGGGGCTTGTCGTCCACGCCGAAGAGGTCCCCGGTGTCCACGAGAATCAGGTCGGGGTCCTCTTCGCGCAGGCTTTTAATCAGGCTGGCTCTCTCCGCCAGCCCGCCCAACCGGTTGGCCGGTCACCCACAGGTGGCCAGCTCCCCCCAGGTGTCGCTGGTGACGACGACGGTCAGCACGGGGCCGTCGTCCGTCACGGTGGCGATGACCAGGGAGAGCGCCGCGGTCAGGGCTAGAGCGGCGATCACGATGAGCGGTTTGGTCATGGTGATACCAAAAAGGAGCCTCGGCCCCATTATACTACGCCGGAGACAGAGACAAGGGGTTTAAACCCCTTGCCCTTCCTTCTTCCCCCCTCGGGGGGAATCACCAG
>JAPLSK010000339.1 GCA_026398675.1 bacterium
GGGCGGGGATTTGCCAAGGGCATAGCTCGCTTCGCTCGGTTCCTATCCCCGCCGCTTTCACACCCCTGGCCTCGACCCTCACCCCGACCCGTAGGCGAGCCTCTCCCTAGAAGGGAGAGGGGATGTGCGGTAGCCCTCACCCCCATCCCCGTTGGCGCGCCGCTCCCACCGGGAGAGGGGGGCGGCGGTTTTATTTACGCATCAATCCCGCCCCGCATCAACCGCAAGAGGTCGGGGTAACACCGCGGGTTGAACAGGATGCTCGTCGTCCAGGCGCATTCGTAGGTGCACCAGCAGTGCCCCTGGGCGACGTGCCGACGGACCTCTTCCGCCCGCTTCGTCCACCAGAGCACCCGTAAATTCCAGTCAGCCTCGGCTAGGTTGCCGATGGCAGCCGCCGACCACCGGCAGAAGTGCTCCCGCTGCAGCGGGTCGTCCTCCGGCGAACCCATCAGCGTCTCGCAGGGGTAGAGATACCCCGTCTCGGAAATCACCGCGGAGAGCATCCCGCCGAGGCAGGGGATGACCTGCCGCCGTTCCTCCAGGATGTCCATGATCAGCCGCCACTGGTAGTGCTCCTTGGCCGCCAGGAGCCGAGAGCCTTTCAGCGTGAAGTGGGGCAGCCTCCCCTCGACGAGCGCCCGATCCTTCTTCTCCTGGAAGGCGACGTAGTCCTCCAGGTTGAAAAATTCCTCCCATCGGTCGGGAGTGGTCCCCCGGAGCATGTTCAAGACCACGTCGTCCGGTTCCAGCTCGGCCAGGAGCCAGTCGAAAAAATCCCCCAGGAGCGCCGAGTTCGAGCCGCAGATGGTGGTGACGGGCGCCAGGTTCAGCCGCCGGTGGCGCTTTTTCAGCTCCTTCAGCCCCCGCCACGTCTCCATCGCCTTATCGAAGCAGCCCTCCACGCCGCGCAGGGTGTCGTGGACCTCCCGCGGGCCGTCCAGGGAGAGGTACACCACGACCTGGAGCCGGGGGTGCAGTTTAAGAATCCGCTCGGTGGATTCGAGGATGCGGTCGGTGGCCAGGCCGTTGGTGGGTAGGGTGAGGTTCCTGAGGCCGGCGTGGGCGATGAAGAGGCGGGCGATTTCGGGCAAATCCTCGCGCAGGAACGGCTCGCCGCCGGTGAGCGAAAGCCAGAGGAGGGGGCCGGAGCTCCGCGCGATTTTCTCGAACTCCTCCAGGGTCGGCCCCGGAGCGGCCCGCTCCACTTCCCGGCCGTAGAAGCAATGCCCGCAGCGGCAGTTGCACCGGCCCGTCACGAAAATAATGAGCTGCAGCGGCAGCCCCGCGGGCTCTACGAACCGGCCCAGGAATCTCGCCGGACCGCTCATTGGCTGGCCCCGAGGAAGTCCGAGGAGGTTTTTCCGAAGACGGCCCGCGCGAGGGAGACCAGCACCGCGGCCTCGGCCACCAACGCCAGGACCGGCTGGGTGAGCATCCCCCGGACGGTGAACCAGAACCCCTGCGTTTTTAAAAGATAGAGCCAGAAGGCGGTCATCGAGAGGGGGCCGATGCACAGAAGCCCGAGGCTGATCCAAAAGTAGAGCCCGAATCCGCCCAGGGCGAGGGCGACGGCGAGGTTGACGAGGGTCGGGCCGGCGATGAGGTAGTTGAAAACCGCGCTGACGGGCATGCCCACCGAGAGCGGCGGGAAGTGCGGTGCGTGGCCGTGCCAGGTGTGGGGCTTCCTCGCCTCCCACGCCTTCCGGCCGCCCAACCGCATCCGCAGGTGGTAGCTGAACATGTTCGCCACCTTGCGCAGGTAATCGGTGAACAGGCGCCGGAAGCGGAACTCCTTGTGGTGGACGAAATCCAGCCCCTTGTCCAAATGAAAGAGGGCGTCCACGGATCCGAGCCGGTAGCCGATGTCGTAGTCCTCGTAGGTCTTCATCGAGACGTCGAAGCCGTCCACGGCGGCGAAGGCGTCACGGCGCACCGCCATGAGCGAGGCCCACGGCGTGGCGATGATTTCCGACATCGAGAGGTAGCGGTAGCGCAGGAAGGCGTTCTGATAGCGGGTGAGGAAGTTGGGGTAGGGGCACTCCAGGGAGGTGATTCCGGCGACGCCGCCAAGCTCCGGCCGGTCCTCCATCCTCGTCAGGATGCGCCCGAGGGTATCGGGGCGGATGACCACGTCCGAGTCCACGAAGACCAGAATCTCGCCCCGGGCGCACCGGGCCCCCTCGTTCCTCGCCAGGGAGGGCCCCTGGGTCGCCGCGGAGCAGAGGAGCTTCACCGGGTACCGCCGGACCTCGTTGACGGTGCCGTCCCGGGAGCAGTCGTCCACCACGATGACCTCGAAACCCGCCTCCGGGTGGCCCGCGATGGGAAAAAGCGGCGGGTCGCCCTCATCGCCCGAGGCGGAGACGGCCCGCGCCCCGGGGGAGTTGGAAAAAATCGCCTCCAGGACCTCGCCGATGAGGCCTTCCCGGTTGAACGCGCAGACGATGACGGAAATTACGCGCATGGCCTACCCTGGAACGAGGGTCACGCGGCGCCGTTCGAGCACGTCCACCCGGCGGCAGAACTCACGGAAACCGTCGTAGTCCGACGGCTCCACCCGCCCGGGCGACCTCCAGGAGATAGCTGTTCACGCCGGACTCCAACCTCTCGGTGAACAGGGAGTCGGCCGTGGGCGACCAGCCCTCCGGGAGCGTGAAGCGCAGCTCCTCCACGACGGCGACCAGATTCGATACGTCCATGGGATAGGAGCGTTCGGAGCGGCTGATGAAGCGGTTGGACAGGTCCAGGGAGTAGAGGACGGGGTCCAGAACGTACCCGGAACCGCGGGGAACGGCGAGGTTGGGGGCTATAAACTCCACCGTGTAGCCGAAGGGCTTTGCGAGGTCCTCGAGGGCGGCCAACGCGTAATTCTCCAGGGAGGCGCCGGGGAAGAAGGAGTTGAGCTCCGCGTCAAGGTTACGGCTGGCGGTCTCCGGGTCCAGGTAATTGACGCGATTGCCGGCGGAGAGCCCGTGGTAGGTCTCATCGAGGGTGCCGCTGCCGCGCCCCGTTTCGTCCAGGTCCACCTGAACGGCGATTTCGACGCGCTGATCCAGCGGGTCCCGCTCGTCGAAGCGCTCCATCTTCCGCGAGGCGCAGCGCCAGTACGGCTGGTCCTCGTACACCGGGGAAAGTGCGCCCAGGGCAACCCGCCCCAGGGAAAAATCAACCCACAGGACTTCCCCGCCGAGGGGCAGCCGACCGACGGCGTCGGTGAAATCTATCGGCGAGAAGGCCCCGGTGAGCATCGGGGTGTCCCAGCGGGAGCGGGTGAGGCAGATTTCCGGTTCCAGGCCGACCTCCCGAGCCAGGGCCGTCCACAATAGCAGCTTGTCAATGGGGCGCCCCGAGCGCTGGTAGTACGTCTCCCGTACCGTCTTGGGGAAGAAGATGCTCCCCGACCGGTCATTGATACGGGTCACCACGTAGCCGTAAAGCGCCTCGGCCTTCGAACGGGGATCGTCCAGCCCATCGGTCAGACTGTGCGCCAACTCCCTCACCTGCCCGTCCGGAACGAGGGTCTTCACCGCCTTCCCCCAGTACCAGTCGAAGAAGTCCTCCGGGTTCTCGATGGTCGAGAGCCCAACGACGGGGGAGAAGACCGCCAGGTCGGGCATCAGCCCCTCGCTGATGACGGCCTTCGAATTCTTTACCTCGTAAATGTAGGCCACGCGCGGCTCGACCGGTAAGTCGGCGGAGCCGTCCGTGGTGAACCCGTCGGGCAGACGATGCTTCTCCACGCGGTCCGGGAAGTTCAAGCTGTCGAAAGCCGGTGTGGGATCGGGGATTATCATCTCCGCCCAGCGGTCCACCCCGGACTGGGAGAAGAACTTGTACACCCGCCTTTCGGCGAAGGAGTACGCGAAGTCGGCGTGGATGTCCACCCGCAGGTAGTCCAGCAGGCAGACCGCGTCCGACTCGGGGAAGTCCGCGGCCTCGGGGGCGTCCGCGATGAGCTTCTCCACGTCGGGCATGAATTCGTCCCGGTCGGCTCCCGAGCGCCAGGCGAGGTAACCGCGCAGCCAGTCCTTGGCGGGGTACAGTTCCAGGGCTTGGCGGTAAAGCTCCCGGTCCAGGCGGCCCTCGTCCTCCTCCAGGGCCAGGGCGAGCTGGACGTAGCCGCGGTAATCGAACGGCGCGCGCTCGATCATCCGAGAAAAATCGGCCAATCGGTCCCCGAATCCCCCCCTCTGGTGGCAGCGGGCCAGCTCGAGACAGGCGTCCACCTCGGTGGGCTTGAGCTCCATGAGCCGCTCGTAGTCACGGGCGGCCTCATAGTAACCGCCGGTGCTTTGGAGAAGGTCGGCCAGGTCGCGCCAGGCGTTCTGGTGATCCGGGGCGAGCTCCACCAGGCGCCGGAGGATATCGATGGCTTCCGTGGGATGTTGGTGCCGGCGCAGGAAGAGGCCCATCTCGTAGAGGGCGGCCATGTTGTCCGGTTCGGCCGCCAGGGCGCTCTCCAGAGCCTGGCGTTCCTTCGGAGTGATGTTCTTCTGTCGGTACAGGTTCGCCAGGGCGAGCCAGACGCGTGCGCTTTCCGGCGACAGCTCCGTAAGGGAGTTGACCCTCTCCAGGGCGCTCCAGTACTTGCCCTCGGCGGTCTCAATCTCGGCCAGAGCGAGCTGGGCCGGTACCGTTTCCGGCGCCGCCTCCACCACCCGGTTGTACTGAGTGCGGGCGCGGCCTTTGCGCTCCGCGCTCCCGTCGGCGTCCAGGATCCAGCCCAGGACCAGCCGCAGGAGAACGCATTCGGGATGGGCCGGGTGGGCGGACTCTTCCGTCGCGGACTCGACGGGCGGCGGTCCGTTCCTCTCCTCGATGAGCCCCTCCAGCTCGCTGACCGCCAGGTCGTAATCTTCCCGGTGCGCGTCGCAGAGCGCCCGGTGGAAACGACCGTCCAGGGAGTAATCGGAGGCCGTCGTCGGCGGTTCGATGCGGAACCCCTCCACGCCTCCCTCGGAAACTTCTCTCTCCAGGGCGAGGTCGGCCCGGCATTCCAGGCCCTCGACGGGACCGCCCCCGTCCCCTTCTTCGAAGGCGGAGAGGGAGAGCAGGAAGCCCCAACCCACCGGGACGTGGGCCGAGCTCGTGGCCGTGTCCCGGAGACATTTGACTAAAATCCGGTGCCAGCCCGCGTCGGCGTAGAACCCGGCGTCGTTCGACTCCACCGCCGGGTAACCC
>JAPLSK010000340.1 GCA_026398675.1 bacterium
CTCCAGTCCGGAGCCGACGGCGTTTTGAAACGGATGAACCGGCCGTACACCGCCGTGCGCGCCCGGGAGAATATCCTCTTCGCGAAGGGGCGCATCCCGCGACTGGGGCTTGGATTCGACGTCATGGTCGGCTTCCCCGGCGAAACCGAGGCCGATTTCGCCCGGACGGTGGAGGCCGTCGAAAAAACCGCGAGCTACCTCCTCGTCTTCAGCTTCTCCCCCCGGCCGGGGACGGCGGCGGAAGGCTTCACCGACTGCGTCCCGCCCCTGGTGAAGAAAGAACGCTCCCGCGTCCTTCGGTCTCTATCGGCCGAGTTGGCGTATAATTTCGCCGAGGAAAATATCGGCGCCCGCGTCCGGCTGCTGGTCGAGCGGCGGAGGGGTCCATCCGGGAGGCAGGTGGGCGTCACCGGCAACTACCTGCGCGGCGAGCTGGTGGACGCGCCGGAGGGCCTCGGCGGGCGGATGATTTCGGGGGAGGTAGTCGGCCTCCACCCCGACCTGTCTCTCACCCGTCCCGACCACGGCCCGGCCACAGTGCTGGTCCGGTATCTGGAGGTTGTGCCCTAGGGCGACGGAGTCGAAAACAACGAAGCGACTCTCAATCTCCGTCGTCTCGTCCGCGGCTCCGCCGTTCTTTTAAAACCCGCTCGACCGATCCGCCAAAGGTAAGGCCGTGGTCCGCGAAGAGAACCTCATCCTCGACGCCCGGCACCTGAACGGGAACATCTTACGCCTGGCGCTCCCCGCCGTGGGGGAGATGGTCCTGCAGACCATGGTGGGCGTCGTTGACACCATCATGATCGGCCAGGCGCTTGGGAAGAACGGCGTGGCGTCGGTGGCCCTCGGCGGCGGCGTGGTCTGGCCGGTTCTCTTCCTCCTGACCAGTGTTGGGGTGGGGACCACGGCGGTGGTGGCGCGCCTGTGGGGCCGTCGCGACCGTGACGGGGCGCGGTTCATCGGCGGCCAGTCCATGCTTGTGGCCCTCGGCTTCGGCCTCTTCCTCTCCGTGATAGGCCCCTTCCTCCTCCCCCTGCTTCTCTCGCTCTACAAGGCCGAGCCGTCGGTGATGGCCGACGCCGCCTCGTACATGCGCATCCTGTGCTACGCCGGCCTGCCGTGGGTGGTGACCATGGTGGGCGCGTCGGTGATGCGCGGCTTCGGCGACAACGTCCGGCCCCTGGTCATCACCCTCATCGCCAACCTCTTGAACGTCGCCTTCAACTACGTCTTCATCTACGGCCTCGGTCCCATCGAGCCCATGGGGGTCGCCGGGGCCGCCCTCGGCTCCTCGCTCTCCATGACCGTCGCCGGGGTCGCCACGGTGGTCATCCTCTACTTCGGGTTCACCAAGGAGCGGCTGAAGGTCACCGAAACGGTGCGACCGGACTGGTCCGCCGTCCGCCGCATCTTCCACGTCGGCACGCCGGCCATGTTCGAGCAGGGCGTTTTCCGCGTGGGGCAGATGGTCTCCGTCTGGATCGTGAGCCAGTTGGGGACGGTGGCTCTGGCGGCCAACCAGGTCGGCATCCAGGTGGAGAGCCTTTCCTTCATGCCGGGCTGGGGGCTGGCGCTGGCCTCCACGACCCTGGTGGGGCAGTACCTGGGCGCGGGGGAGCCGGAGCTGGCGGAGAAGGCGGGCTGGCGTTCGGTCATCGTCGCCATGGTCCTCATGGGCGCGATGGGGGTGGTCTTCGCGCTCTTCGCCCGCGACCTTGTGGGGGTCTTCATAGACGAGAGCGCGACCGGGTTCAAGCTCTTGCACACCGGCGCCGCGGCCATGGTGCACTCCGGGCAGGGCTGGTTCGAGAAGGTGCCCGCCCTCTTCCCACCGGCGCCTTCGGGCCAGGTGCTTTCCACCGGCGCGATGCTCATCACCATCGCCGCCCTCGAGCAGCCGGCGCTGGCCATCATGACGACCCTGACCGGCGGCCTGCGCGGGGCGGGCGACACGCGCTGGACCCTGGCCTTGGCCGCCATCGGCTTCTGGGGGCTGCGTATCCCCTTCTCCCTTCTGGCCGTGTACGTGTTCAAGTGGGGGATCGTCGGGTTCTGGGCCCTGTCGGTACTGGCGTTCTACATCCGCGCCGGGCTGTCCTATTGGCGGTTTGCCGGCGGCAAATGGAAGCGGTTGAAGGTGTGAGGGTCTGCGGTTTCAGCTTCGTCCGCAACGCCCTGGAGAACGACTACCCCGTCGTGGAGGCGGTGCGGAGCGTCCTGCCGCTCACCGACGAGTTCCAGCTGGTGGTCGCCCGTTCCACCGACGGCACGCTGGATTTTCTCCGAGCCGAGCTCGCCGACCCGCGCGTGGTAATCACCGAGGCGCCCTGGGATGAATCGCTGCGCACCGGAGGCCGAATCCTGGCCCGGCTGACCGACATCGCCCTGGAGCGCTGCACCGGCGACTGGGGCCTTTACGTCCAGGCCGACGAGGCGATACACGAACGCTACCACCCGGCCGTGCGCGCCTGCATGGAGCACCACCTGGCCGACTATGAAGTCCAAGGGCTCCTGTTCCGCTTCCGCCACTTCTACGGTGGCTACGGCACCATCCACACCGGGCGGAAGTGGTACCGCCGCGAGGTGCGGGTGATCCGGCTCGGCATAGGGCTGAAATCCTGGGGCGACGCCATGGGCTTCCGCTTCCCCAACGGACGGAAGCCGGGGGTGGTCTGGGCCGCCGACGCGGAGGTATTCCACTACGGCTGGGCCCGCCCCGAGGGGTCCTTCCGCGTCAAGCAGCGGAGCTTCACTCAGCTCTACGTGGACGACGACACTCAGCTTGAGGGGCAACTCACCGGACCCGACGAGCCGGTTTATAAAAACTCGCGCTACATCGTCCCCTTCACCGGGACCCATCCGGCGCCGATGTCGGCGCGTGTCGCCGCCGCGCGAACATCGCTTTTTGCCGGGGGCATAGCTCGCTGCGCTCGGTTATCCGGCCCCTATACTGATACGTTGGGTCGGCGCGCGCTGGAGTGGATCGAGCGCCGCCTTGGGGTGCGCTTCGGCGAGGCGAGGAATTTCCGTCTCCTGCGGGGAAAGCCGGGCCTCGCCGGGTATCCCGCCGTACCCCTGCCCTTCGACGAGCCCCCCGCCCTCTGACGGGCGTCGCGCGATAAAAAAAGGATGGCCGGGCCATCCTTCTTTCGTAAGCGATTCCATCAAAGACAGTAGACGTTCACGAAGAGGAAGCCCTTCACGTCGGGGTCCAGCCCATCATGACCCAGGGGGAAGGCGATGGGCACTTCGATGTGGAACGAAAGCCAATCGGTGACGCGGGCGGTGATCCCCGGCTCGAAGGTGATGGAGAAGACGCCGGAGGGTCCGAAACCTTCCCCCGTGGTGAGGGCGTCCCAGGGGGCCTGTTGGTATTCGGCGCCCAGGAGGGCGGTGACGTAAAGCTCGTGCAGGGTGAAGTTGGAGCGCCAACCCGTGAAGACCCCGGCACGCAGGTTCCAACCGTCGTGGATGTCGGAGTAGAGGTACGAGACGCGCCCGCCGACGTAGAACCAGTGGTCGTAATAGCCGACGTCCGCGCGGGGACCGATGTTGAGGAAGCCGTTAAAGGCCTGGACGACATTCAGCATGACGCCGCCCTTCAGCTCGAGGCCGGTTCTCCTCCCCGCCGTCACGGGGGTGAGGAGGGCCAGGATGATTACGCAGGCGATAATCCTTCGCATCCCGCATCACCACCGGGGCGCGTGAAAACACGGCCCCACAGGTTCCTTTCCGTGGTCAAGCTCGCGCTACCTTTTCTGCTCAGGCGGCCGGTGGGGGAAGTTCGACTCGGGCCTGGGCTCCGGCTTCGGTTCGACCTTGCCCTTCTCTCCGCCGCCGCCACCCGGTTTCGCCAGGTTGACCAGAGAAGCGAGGCGGTTCTTGTACCCCTCGGACTTGCCCATGTCTATGAAACCATGGACGATAGCCTTCTCCGCGATGGTCAGCGACTCGGTGCGAACGTCGCCGATTATCTCGGCGGTCTCCTCGATCTCGGCGGACATGGGCGAGACGAGGTTGCCGTGGATCTTCCCACCGATGACGCTGCGGTTGGCCTCCACCTCGGCCGTGACCTCGGCGGAGCGGCCCACGTAGAAGGCGTCGCACTTGATGGTGCCCTTGAAGATGCCGTCAATGCGGAGGCTGCCCTGGACGGAGATGTTGCCCTCGAAGATGGTGCCCTCGCCGACGATGGAGTGCACGCCGGAGGATCCGCGGTCGAACTTTTTCTCTTCTTTGGTCATCAGGCCTCGCTTTACTGGGATGGCTGCCGTAACTTGTTGAAAAGACTATTCCTCTAAAAACGGCGTGGGATCTATGGGGATGTCGTCCCGCCGTATCTCGTAGTGCAGGTGGGGGCTCGTGCTGGCTCCTGTATTTCCGGAGAGCGCAATGTGCTGACCCCTCACAACCTTATCTCCGACCTTGACCAGGAGCTTGGAGTTGTGGCCGTAGGTGGTGGTGTACCCGGAGTCGTGGCTGATGACGACCTTCAGTCCGTAATGCCTGTCCTCTCCGGCGAAGACGACCACTCCGGCCGCCGTGGCGGAGACCTGTCTCCCCTCGTCGCAGGCGAGGTCTATTCCGGCGTGCTTGTCATCCCCGGCGGGAACGAATCCCCGCGTTATCCAGCCCCGCAGCGGCCAGCCCTGGGGCGTGGACAGCCCCTGTACCGCCGCCCGGGCCACGTAAGCCGCCAGTTCGCTGGTCCTCCCTTCGGTGAGCCGCGCCGCCGGACCGGTCGGGAATGTGCCCTTGAGTCTCTCGGAGAGATCGAGCGCTTCCGGCTCCTCGCCGGGCACGTAAGGCACCGCCGAGGTGAGTATCCTCTCCGCCTCCGCCCGCCGCTCCTCGGCCATGTCAATTCCCAGCATACCGCGCAGGCGGCTGACTATCTCCTCGCCCAGGGTCATCTCCCGCTCGAGGTCCTCGACCAGCGACAGCTCCTTCCGGAGATCTTCGTTCTCGACCCGCAGGCGTTTGAGCTCGACGAAATTGAACTGGTCCATCCCCAGTGTTATCCCGAAGGATAGAAGAACGGTGATGACGATGGCGGCGAAGGCGATCAGGCTCACCAGGGAGGCGCCGATTATAAGGGCCCTCCTCTTTAGCTCGGTGAGCCGGAAAATCCTGTGCCTCCCCGTCGAACGGGGGATGATGTGGATTTCCCACTCTGGCTGTTTTTTGCCCAATGTGGTCAACGCGCGCGCGAGCGTCCGGGATGTGCGTTTGTTTGCGGAGCCGGTCGCCTCTTAGCCGGGGGACCGGCCGGTCAGCTTTTCGATGATCCCCGCCAGCTCGTCGGGGGAGTAGTACTCGATGATTATCCGCCCGCGCCCCGTCTTGAGGTGGCGAATTTTCACCTGTGTGCCGATCCGGCGCTGCAGCTCTTCCTCGAAGAGGACGAGGTCGGGGTCCCTCTTAGTTTCCCGCCGGGTCTTAGACAAGGGGTTTAAACCCCTTGTTCCACCTTCCCCGCTTCCGGGCTCGGTCGGGGTTTCGCCGGGGGCGTAGCTCGCTTCGCTCGGTTCGCTCGGTTCGGCCGCCGCCTGATCGGCGATGAGCATCTCCAGTTCGCGGACCGTCAGGTCCCTTTCCACGACCAGCTCACCCAGGGCCTGCGCCACCTCGGGGGGTTCCAGGGAGGCCAGGAGCCTCCCGTGCCCCGGGGTGATGAGCCCCGCGTCCAGTAATTCCCGGACCTTCTCCGGCAGCTTTAAAAGTCTCAGGGTGTTGGAGACTTGCTCCCGGGAGACACCGAGCCCCCGCCCCAACTCGGCCTGGGTGAGGCCGAACCGCTCGATCAGCTCCTTCAACCCCTGGGCCAGCTCGATGGGCCGCAGGTCCTCCCGCTGGAGGTTCTCCAACAGAGTCAGGGTGAGCGCGTTGCGATCGTCCACGGCGCGGACGATGATCGGAACCCGCTCGAGCCCGGCCATCTTGGCGGCTCTCAGGCGCCTCTCGCCGGCGATGACCTGATAACGGCCCTCCTCACCGGCCTTTGGCCGGACCAAAATCGGCTGGAGGATGCCCTGGGCTCGGATAGAGGCCGCCAGCCCCTCCAGGCTCTCGGGGGGGAAGTACCGGCGCGGCTGGAGGGGATTCGGCTCGATACGGTCGAGCTCAACCTCCCCCTCGGCCGGCACGGCTCGCCGTCCCGGGGTCGTATCGGCCAGGTTGCCCAGGAGGTCGTCCAGCCCGCGGGCCAGCCCGCGCCTGGGATCCCGGGGGCTCATCGCGCCCCTGTCGGTTGAAGCATCAGCTCCTGGGCCAGCGCGATGTAGCTCTGGGCCCCCTTGCTGGCGAGGGCGTACTCGATGACCGGCATCCCGCGGCTCGGCGCCTCGGAAAGCCGCACGTTGCGCGGGATTACGGTCTGGTAAACCTTGTCCTTGAAGTGCCGGCGAACCTCGGCCTCCACATCGGTGGAGAGGCGGGTTCTCGAATCCCCCATCGTCAGCAAAAAGCCCTCTATCTCCAGGGGGTGGCCGAGGCGCTTCTGAACGTACTCCACCGCCCGCAGGAGCTGGGTCAGGCCCTCCAGGGCGTAGTACTCGGCCTGGACCGGGATAAGGATGCTCTGCGCCGCCAACAGGGCGTTGAGGGTCAGAATGCCCAGGGACGGGGGGCAGTCGAAGATAACGAAGTCGAAATTTGTGAGCCGGTTCACCGCTTTGGAGAGCCGGTAGGGCGCGTCTTTCGCGTGCAAGAGGTCGCGCTCGAGGCCGATCATCTCGGGGACGCTGGGGGAGATGAAGAGGTATTCGGAGTCTGTGGGCCGGATCGTCTCCTCCAGGTCGACACGGTTTAGAAGAGCGTCGAGAACGGTGGGCCTGGAATCCCTCTCGAATACGCCCAGCCCCGAGGCGGCGTTCCCCTGGGGGTCAACGTCCACGATGAGCACGCGCCGTCCCGCGGCGGCCAGGGAGGCCCCGAGGTTGATGGCGGTGGTGGTTTTGCCCACACCGCCCTTCTGGTTGGCGATGGCTATCCGTCGGCTCATTTACTCCGCCACAGGAGTCTGCGCGGGCTGTAATCCTCGGGATGGGGGAAGAGCTCGGCGTAGTTCGCCCGGCTCCACCCCTCGGGCGCGGTCGTGCCCGGTCCGGTGAGGGCGATGTAGAGGCCCCCCGTCGTCAGATGGGGAGCCGCCTTCCTCCACCCCTCCTCGGGAGGCCAGACGGCCCGGGAGAAGGCGGCCCGCCAGAGACGATGTCTACGCG
This sequence comes from bacterium, assembly GCA_026398675.1. Taxonomy (NCBI): domain Bacteria; species bacterium. The sequence goes on from JAPLSK010000340.1 coordinate 7,224, forward strand.
GACCTTCCTCGAGTTCCTCCAGACGGGCGTTCTCGACCTCGAAGCCGCCGGTCCCCCGGTCGGCCAGGAGCGCCGCCACCCGTCGCAGGAAGCCGGCCTTGCGCGTGTTGGACTCGACCAGCACCAGGTCTAAACCGGGTGCCAGGAGGGCGAGGGCAACGGATACGAGTCCGGCCCCGGCTCCGAGGTCAGCCACCGTTTGCCGGGGGCATAACTCGGTTCGCCGGGGGCGTAGCTCGGTTTGCCCGGGGCATAGCTCGCTTCGCTCGCTTCGCTCGGTTCCGTAGCCGGCCTCTATAATCCGGGTCAGCGCGGCGGCGTCAACCAGGGCGTCGGCGAGGAGATCAGCGGGATCGCTTGTGCGGGAGACCAGATTGATCCGGCGGTTCCACCGGACGATGAGTTCCAGGAATTCAACGAGTGTCGCCGACGAAGGAACGGGCATCACGCTCTCGACAACCTCGAGGGCGCGGCTGAAACGCGGCGAGTCTAGCACATCTGGGGTCGAAAAGTCCACCGCATCACCGTGTCCAGGACACGTCGGTCTCGAACTCCGGGGTGTTCGTCACCCGGCGAATGAAGTCCCCCCCGAAGGTGAAAATACACAGGTCGCTGGTGCCCTCCTGGTCGCTCACGACGCAGATGTACTCCCCGTCGGGGGAGAAGCAGGGCGAGTACACGTTCCACTCTTCGTTCTCGATGACCGTACCGTGCTCGGTGGGGGAGTCGAAGTTGCAGTAGGCTATCTCGGGGTTCCCGTTAATCATCGTTTCGTAGATGACGTACTTCCCGTCGGCCGAGAAGCTGGGTTTGGAAACGTCGCCTTCCTCGTCGGTCAGGCGCCGCAGCGGTTCCACGCCGGTCATGTCCACGGCGTAGAGATCGTAGGCGCCCGGCTGATCGCTCGCGAAGGCGACGAAGCGCCCGTCGGGCCGGACCACCGGATCGGTGTCGTTGGACTTGGAGTGGGTCAGGCGCTCCGGTTCCTGGTCCAGGTTTTCCAGGTCGAGCTTGTATATCTCCAGGTCGCCGCTGGGATCGGAGGCGTACACGACGTACCGCCCGTCGGGGGTCACCGAGGGGGAGATGTCCCGCGCCTTGTCGTGGGTGAGCTGGGTGATCTTGGGTTCGGGCCCGGGTTCGACCAGCACCAGTTCGTAGTTCCCGTAGATGTTGGCCACGGCCACGAATCTTTCCCCGTCGGGGAGTATGCAGGCGTCTGAGATGGAGCTGGCGCCGCGGAGGGTCTCTTTATCGGTGAGCACCTCCCGGTTCTCGCCCTGGGGGTCGATCCGCATGACGTGTATTCCGCCCTCGTACGCCGTGGCGTAGACTATCTTCCCCGCCAATTGGAGGTAGGGGTTGACGCTGGGTCCGCAGCCCACGATTGCTACCAGGGCGAGGGACAGGGGGATGAACAGTTTTTTCACTCCGGCTCCTTCCCGGTGGAGAAGAGTTTCGCCGCGGCCAGGGCCGCGCCGTACGCGACCGCGTAGCTCGGTTCAGGCAGCACACGCACCGGCAGCCCCAGAGTGGCGAAGGCTTCCCGGAGCGCCGCCACGACCAGAGCGTTGTTGGACACGCCGCCCGCCAGGACCAACCCGCCGTTCCCAGGCATCCCCGGTCGTCCGGCCAGAGCCGCCAGGGGGACGACGCGCGCCGTGATGGAGAGCGCCGCCGCAGCGGCCAGGGCGCGCGGGCTCATCCCGGACGCCAGGTGCCCCACCAGCTCGCTCTCGGCGAAGACGCCGCAGGTCGCCGAGAGAACCAGCCCCTCCGCCTCGTCGAGCCCGACCGTTTCCCACTCTTCGAGCCGGAGCCCTATCCTCGCCGCCGCCAGCTCGAGGAATCTCCCCGTTCCGGCGGCGCAGCGATCGTTCAGCGCGAACCCCGCCGGACGGCCGTCGGGCGTCAGCCAGAGGAACTTGGCGTCCTGTCCGCAGATGTCCAGGCAGGCCGCCGCGTCACGGTCGAGGGCCCGGGCTCCCAGAGCGAGGCAGGTTATCTCGGTCAGCGTCCGATCGGCCCCGGGAACCAGCCGCCTGCCGTACCCGGTGCCCACGGTGAAGCCAGGCCTCCCGACCGCCGCGTCGGCGATGACGTCCCGTGCGGCGGATGCGAAATCCTCGCCGGTGGGTCTCAGGGACCGGCCGATTATCTTACCGCCCGCCAGAGCGACAGCCTTGGAGGTCGTGGAGCCGATGTCCACCCCGAGATGGAAAACTGCCGTCGCCTGGGTATTGCTTACGGGCACGTTGGTAGATTAACATACTACCCCTGTTCAGGGTAAGCTGCGGGATGCATCTGGAACCCACCGGGACGATATGGCGTAGCTATTTAATCCCTCATCCCTTTCGTAAAGCTCAGGAGGAACCATGCGTAACGCTCTTTTATTTGTGCTTCTCGGCTTCCTGGCCCTGCCGGTTCTGGCCGGCGTGCGGATAGGCGTGCTCTACTTCGACGTCGCCGCGCCGGACGACACCTACGACTACCTATCCACCGGCATGGCCGAGATGCTGATGACCGATCTGGCCAACCAGCCCGACATGACCGTCGTCGAGCGGGAGCGGCTGGATCAGGTTCTGGCCGAGCACTCCCTGTCGGGTTCCGGCGTCACCGACCCCGGAACCGCCGTCGAGCTGGGCCGCATCCTCGGCCTGGACCTGATGGTCATGGGCTCCCTGACGGTGGTCGAGGGGTGCATGCGGCTGGACGCCCAGGTTCTCTTCGTGGAGTCGGGGGAGGTGGCCGGCGGCGTGCGGGCCGAGACGACCGATACCGGCGGCGTTTTCGAGATGGTGGACCTGGTCTCCCGCCAGCTCGTGGATAAAATCCGCTCCCTGCGGTACGGCAAGGGGTACACCCCGGTGGTCTTCGTGGACCCGAACTCTGACGCGCCGCGAGTGGACGTGGCCTTCTTCGTGGATACCACCGGCTCCATGGGTGATGAGATCGAGGTTGTCAAGCAGGAGATGCGTAAGATCGCCGTGAACATCGCCCAGGGCACCCCGTCCCCCGCGGTGCGCTTCGCCATCGTCGTGTACCGTGACCGCGGCGACGAGTACGTGACCCAACTCACCGACTTCACCTACGACATCCTCGCCGTCCAGGAGGTCATAGACGCCATCTACGCCGGCGGCGGCGGCGACGAAGAGGAGAGCGTTTTCCGCGCCATGGACGACGGCATCAACGATCTCTCCTGGGACTCCAACCACGAGGTGACCAAGCTCGCCTTCCTCTTGGGCGACGCCGGTCCCCACGAGTACTCCGACGAGTACTACACCCTGGACGACGCCGTGGATGACGCCAACGACCGGGGCATCTCCATCTTCGCCATCGGCTGCTCCGGCCTGAGCGCCTACGGCGAGAACTCCTTCAAACAGGTGGCCTTCGGCACCAACGGATCCTTCGAGTACCTGTCCTACCGCAAGACCTACGTGGACGACTCGGGCCGCGTGGCGAGCTACATCTACGAGGGCGACCACGTGTACGACGAGGAGGCGGTCCACCGTGAGCTCGCGGATTCGGGCGTCATAGACGAAGACACCTCGGTGTTCGACGTTGGCGTGGCTCGGGCCACCGTGGCCGAGGAGGCCATCGCGGCGGGCGAGGTGGACAAGGATACCGAGGCGTACCACTCGGGCGGCGCCGTGGGAGGAGTAACAGCCTCCCCGACCTCCGTCTCCGACGACACCCGCGATCGGGCCGAGACCACGGCCGCCGAGAGAGCGTACACCGGCGATGTATCCGGCACCGAGACGAGTGTGGACAACAACCTCGACAAGCTGGTCACCCAGGTGGTCCAGTCCAACGTGGCCAGCCGCAGCGGCGTCACTTACGACATGGGCCACACCCAGGCGCGCATCCAGGTCCGCCAGGGCGATCAAGTTTACTGGATTCCGGTCACCGACTCCCGCCAGCTGGCCCGCCTCGAGGAGGCCGCCGGGACGGGCGAGACCGTCTGGCTGGCCGCCGGCGTCAAGGACACCTCGGGTGAGGAGGGCGCGGAAGCCCCCATGGCTTTCCGCTCCGGAAGCCTCACCGTATTGGACAGCTCCGCGGACGCCCCGACCATGACCCAGCGCTCCCTGGCCGACCTCGAGGAGGACCCCACCTACTACATGAACAACGGCCTGGGCGACGAGAACCAGTGGTCCTTCGAGGCTGAAATTATGGCCATCGAGTACACGGAATAGCGCCCATTCCCGATAAAAAAAGCGGCCGGTTTCCGGCCGTTTTTTTCATCCCTTGACTTCACCCTATCCCCGCCGGACCTTTAGCGTTCCGGCACTGACCGGGGGGTCGGCGGTGACCTGGTACCTTGACTCACCCTACTCCTGCTCGGCCTCCAGCATCTCTTTGACCTTCATCAGCCGCGTCAGCGTCCCCCGCTCCCTCTCTCCCAGCTTGAGCCCGATGTAGCGGATGGTCTCCTCCAGGTTCGGGATCAAGATGTATTCCAGGGCGTTGACCCGCTGCCGGGTGAGCTGAATCTCCCGGGCCAGCATCTCGATGGAGTTCTCCAACTCGGCCAGGTTCAAGAGCCGGGGCAGCACCCCGCGAAAGCCCTCCACCGCCAGGTCCAGCTCCGGCGGCGTCGTCGCCAGCCCGTAGGCCAGCGCGTTACCCTCCAGGGTCACCTCCAGGGACGGCACCTTGAGGTTCATCACCTGGCGGGTGGCGGTTTTCACCTCGCCGGTGACCTTGGGCAGCGCCAGGGCCGTGGCTGTGGTCTGCTCGTCCATGAGCGCCCGGGCGATGACGAAGCCGGTCATGGCCAGCCGGAGCTCTTCCTCCACCTGAAGGCGCAGGCCCTTGGCACGCTCGATGAGCGCGAAGAAACGCCGCAGGAGTTCATCCTGCTTGTCCTTGAGGAGCTTGTGGCCGCGCCGCGCTATCACGAGGCGCTTCTTCAGCCGCATCAGCTCCATGCGGGTGGCGTTGACGTCCAGAATCACGGGGCACCCCTTCCAGGGGTTCTGGGGACAAGGGGTTTAACCGAGCGAAGCGAGCTATGCCTCTGACAAAAACCCTTGCCTCGGGAGAGATTATAGAGGTTTGCCCCGACGACGGTCAAGGACTCTCCACCCCCCACTTTTTTCTTGACCATTTCCCCTCCGTGGCACTATCATTTCCCTTCTGTAGGCTGAACCGTCTCTCCTCCTCCCCCCAAGGAAAGCCCCGGATGGTTCGGCCTACTCCCCCCAAAGGGGCCGGTTCTTAACCGGCCCCTTTTGAAGAGGATGGCGGATTCTCCTGGGTCGTAACCCGGTTTGGTCTGCTCAAACGGAGGGGCCGGTATTTTGGCCGGCCACTTTTCACTATTAATACCGGGATGTAGGGCGGGGGCTCCGTACCCCGCCCTATTTTCAATTATGAAACCGGGCGGCACACGGAGTTGCCGCCCTACGTATGGCGTAGATAGTTTTTCGTAGGGGCGGGTCTCCTGACCCGCCCGCGGCGGCCCGCAGAGGGGCCGCCCTACATCGCGCCGATTGAGATG
>JAPLSK010000341.1 GCA_026398675.1 bacterium
TTCCCCCGTGCCGGTGGTGCAGCCCTGGAGCGACCTAATCAGCCGCGTGTACATCACGCCCGTCTTTGCCGACTGGTACGACTCCCAGGTCGTCATCCAGTCCCGGCACAACCCATACACCTGGGATACGGAGAGCTTCGATTTATCGGCCTCCTTCGCGATTTCCGGGGGCGGCGCCCGACCGCGATTGGAAGATAACGAGTACGAGGAAGCCACCGACGAGATTCCCGGCTACGAGCCCCTGGAGACCGAACCGCCCCGCGACGAGCTGGAGAAGCGCATCGAGAGCGGCTGGCGCGTCGGGCTCACCTACGACTACACCATGGCCCGCTCCGGCAGCCAGGACATCCACTTCCTCGGCATCCAGGCGATATTGAACCTCACCGGCAACTGGCGTCTGTCGTACACCACCTCGCTGGACATGGTGGGGGGGGATTTCGTCCGGCAGACTTTCAGTATCTACCGGGACCTGCGCTCGTGGGAGGCGCGGCTGCGGCTGGAGGAGAGCCGTGGGGTCATAACCGTTTGGTTCCTGGTGGACATCAAGGACATCCCCGACATCCGCATCGAGGGCCGCCCGAGCATCTATTAAAGCGTGAATGACAAATGTAGGGGCCGACCTTCAGGTCGGCCCGTTTATTTTATTTACCGCTGCCTGAAATGTAGGGCGGGGATTTTAATCCCCGCCGTTTTCACTTTCCGATATCTACCTACGGGATTAGATGGAACAAGGGGCTAAAGCCCCTTGTCTTTTCATCGTTTACGGCTCAGAAGTACGCCGGCCAGGGGGGGAGGCGCTTGAGCGGTCGCCGGAGGCCAGCGTCCAGCTCGGCCAGGCGGCGGGCGGTCCAGCACCGCTCCAATCCCAGGTCCGGCCCCGGCGCGAACCAGGTGCAAAGACCCCGGCTCAAAGAGGCGAGTGAAGCGGTCAGGAGGTCGCGGAGCGGCCAGTCGCCCTCTGCGGCCTCCTTGATATAGGAATCGGCGTAGAGGGTGAGCCACCTCGAATCCAGACCCCCGCCGCCCCGGACGGCGTGCATCTCCACCCGGGGGATGCGCCAGCGCACGGCGGCGAACTCGTCCGTGGCGGGGTTCGGGCACTCACCGCCCCAGGCGGCCACGGCGTAATCGAAACGGTAGGGTCGCCCCTCAAACTCGCCCTCGTGGCACAGGGCGTACTCCTCGGCCCCCAACGGCACGGCGCCGTAGGTATAGCTCAACCCCCAGAGATAACCCTTCCTCTCCCCAATCGCCTCTTCCAGGAGAAGCTGACAGACGCCGATTTCGCGGGCTATCCCCGTGGGGTCGAGTTTGGCCAGGTCGGCGTGGGTGACGGTGTGGTTGCCCACCTCGTAGCCGTTCTCGACCAGCCAGCGGAGCTTGGCCTGCCAGAGTTTTAATCTTCCCCAGCCGCGCCCCTTGGCGGACAGGCCGTAGCGCCCGCAGAACGCATCTAAAAGCCCCCATCGCTCCGGCTGGAAGAAGATGCCGTTCCCGCGCTCGTCGCGGGCGAAGATAAAGAAAGCCGCCCCGGAGCCGAACTCGGGATGCTCCCGCCGGTATTTCTCCAGGACGCCGACCGTGCAAAGGGGGTCTATCCGGCCGTCGGGCAGGACGCGGAACTGGCCTGAATCGGAATCGTCGAAGGTCAGCACGACGGGCCGCTTTCCCGTGGGCACGCGCGAGAAGTCGCCCCGGAGCAGCTCGGAGGGGTTGATGAGGAAGAATCCGGCCCGGCGCATGTCCTCGAGCTGCCGCTCGAAATCCCGCGGGGTGATCGAGTACCGCCCCCCGCGCTGGCCCATCTGGTGGTACATGAGGACCGGCACCGGCTTGGGCGCGACCGGCTCCGGCGGCTCGGTGAGCGGCCCGATAAGTGCGGTCCAGAGGAGGTAGAGCTTCAGAACGATGAACATCGAGACTCAACCGCGTTTTGCCGGGGCATAGCTCGCTTCGCTCGGTTAAACTCCTTGTCTACGATAATCGAGACTCAACCGCATTTCGCCGGGGCGCAGCTCGCTTCGCTCGGTTATGCGCCCGACGGGCGATTATACACCACCCCCTTCTTCACGCTGGGGATGGACACCCCGCCCGGCGGTCTGGTACACTAAAAATATCCTTAACGCCCGAGAGGTGCGGCTTGCGCGCTTTGAGATTTACCGGAGGCATAGCTCGCTTCGCTCGGTTTGCCCCCGTCGTCCTCGTCCTCCTCGCCGCGTGCGCGGGGCGTTTCGACGGCTGGGAGGCCCTCTCCCGCCCCACCGAGGCCCAGGTGCGCGACCTGGTGTCGGATGGGGAAAGCCTCTACCTCGCCACCTTAGGCGACGGCGTGTACTCCAGCTCCGACTGGGGCGTCACCTGGAGCCGGCTGGCGGGCACCGAGGGGCTGGAGGTCCACTGCCTGGGCTCGGCGGTCGGCGGGCTCCTCATCGGCACCGATTCGGGCGTGTACGTTTGGGACGGCGGGAAGTTGAGCCCGGCCGGGCTCGAGGGGCGGCCAATCTGGTCCCTGGCTTCGGGGGAGGACGGGACGTTCGCCGGCGGCGTGGGGATGGTTTACGCGCAGTCGGGTACCGGTTGGGAGGAGCTGTCCGGCCTGCCGGACGTGGCGGTCACGGCGGTCCTCGACGCGGCGGGCACCCTCTACGCCGGCACGCTCGGCGAGGGGCTGTGGGCGCTGCGTGAGGTTGCGGGGGAAGAGGGTGTTTCCCGGCGCTGGTTGCAGGTCGTGGGGACGCCGGAGTTGCCCCTGGACGCCGCGGAAGTCACCCTCTTGCGCTACGTCCCGGACACCGGGCGGCTCTACGTCGGCACGATGTGGGGCGGGCTCTACATCTCCGAGGACGGTGGCTTCTACAAGCTCCGCGGCCTCGACCCCGAGTTCAAGTACATCTCCGGCCTCGTCTTCGCGGGTGAGAGGCTCTTCGTCACCACCTGCGGCATCCGGGCCGACGGGCTCTACTCCGCCGACCCGGACGGTCGGAACTGGCGGCTGTGGCCCGATTCCCCCTACCCCGCGCGCGGGGCGCTCCTCCTCCCCGACGGGCGCATCCTCGTCGCCACGGAGCGCGAAGGGCTCTTTGCCGCCTACCCCCCGGAGACCGACCGCCTCAAGCCCGACGAGGGTGAAGAGTGATCCCGCTCAAGGACGACATCAAGCACCGCAGCTTCCCCTACGTCAACATCGCGCTCATCGCGATCAACATCGCCTTATTCATCTTCGAGCTCGTCATCGGGGACCGGCTCTCGCGGGTTCTCCAAGCCAACGCCTTCGTGCCCACGGATTACACCGTGGGCTTCGCCCAGGCCCTCGACAACTACGGCTTCCTGAAGCTCCTCTACAGCCCGTTCGTCTCGATGTTCCTCCACGGCAGCGTGGTCCACGTCGTGGGGAACATGCTCTTCCTCTTCGTCTTCGGGGACAACGTGGAGGGCCGGCTGGGCCACTTCCGCTACCTGGTGTTTTACGTCCTGTGCGGGCTCGTGGCCACGGCGGTCCACTTCCTCGCCAACCCCGTGAACCCGTACCCCATCATCGGGGCCTCGGGGGCCATCGCCGGTGTTTTGGGGGCGTACCTGATTCTGTTCCCCAAGGCGCGCATCCTGACCCTGGTGCCGCTGGTGATAATCTTCTGGGCCATCCGTCTGCCGGCCTTCGTCGTACTCCCCTTCTGGTTCATCACCCAGCTCTTCAGCGGCTGGCAGGCGATAACGGCGGAGATGGATACGGGCGTGGCCTGGTTCGCCCACATCGGCGGTTTCGTGGCCGGAGGGCTGTACCTCTGGTTCAATCGCCGCCGCTTCCGGCCCATCGAGCAGATGCCGGAGCCGGTCGCCGTGTTCGGCGACAACGACTAGCCCGGGTCGCGGTCACCCCGGAGGTAGGCGGCGATGTCCGCCGGCGTGTGGAGCTTCCCCTGGCCGATGCCCGGACACTCCCGCCCCTCCCGCTCCCAGGCCGCCCGGCTGACGAGGGTGTTTCGCCAGAAGGGGTAGGTGCGGCACTGTTTCGGGCGCACCGCGTAGACGGAGCAGAGGTCATCGGGGGTGATGAAGATGCAGTCGCCGTTGGGGTGCTCCAGGAGGGACCAGGCGCCGAGGCCGCACCGGCGGCAGTAACGGCGGCGGAACTCCTCCTCTTCGAGACCCAGGTGGGCGGCGATTATTTCCCTTTCCTTTACGTCAACAATCACGACGCCGGGCTCGCCCCGACAGCAGAACGCGCAACCTTCCCGACAACTGAATCGCACCCCGTCGGGGGAGTACCAGCGTTTCATTCCGGAGACCGCCTGTGAAAAAGTTTACGCCTCTCGTGCTGCTCTGTGCGCTCCCTTTCCTCGCCGGTTGTCGGGACGGGGACGGCGGGGAGTTCGCCCTCGAGGTTAGTTACGAGGGCGGTTACTCGTACGTGGTTCACGGGTCGTACACCCTAAAGCCCTCGGCCGACGGGGAATCGGTGGAGTTCCGGCACGAGGAGGTGGATATCCACGGCATCACGGTGGAGTACGGTAAAGTCCTGCCGCGTGCCGACCTGGAGGGAGTGTATCGCATTTTCGTGGACAACGACGTCTGGGACCTGCCCTCGAGCGATCTGGCGACCGCCACCGACCAGCACACCTACACCGTTACCGTCCGCTCGGGCGCGCGGGAGCACTCGTTCACCGTCTACGGTCCCCGCCTGCATCCCGACGGGCGCTACTGGAACATCATCTCGCCGCTCGTGGAGCTGGGCGACGAGCTCGCCCCGCCCGAGGAGTACGGCCTGTCCATGTGCGCGGAGGGCGGCCTGAGCAAGCTGGAGTACTCCCTCTACACGGTCCGGCTCCTGCCCGACCGGGCCGGTCTGGTCATCGAGGAGAAGGAGCGCCTGGGCGGGATGACGACTCAGGAACTGGAGGTTCCCCGCTCCGCCGCGATGCGGCTGTACCTGATCCTGGAGGAAAACGGCTTCTGGGAGCTGGGCGATTCCCGCGCCGCCGAGAAGACCGTCACCGACATCCCGACCTACACCCTCACCCTCGAGGTCGGCGATCACACGCACTCGTTCAGCGTCTATGCGCCGACATTCGACCCCGATCCGCGCTACGGCTCGGTGACCGGTGCCGTTTACGACTTCGCCTCGCAGGCGCTCGCCTCGCGGGCGGAGTGATTTGCCGGGGCGTTACTCGGTTTGCCGGGGGCATAGCTCGGTTCGCTTCATTTTGCCGGAGGCATAGCTCGCTTCGCTCGGTTTTCTACGTTACCATTGAGGGAGGATCATGCGCAAGCCGCTCTTTTGTGTCCTGATGGCGCTTCTCATCCTGACCGTTGCGGGCTGCCGCAAGGCGGGCCCCAACCCCGATGCGTACACGGACCGCGAACCGCTCCCGCAGTTCAAGGTCCACATGCGGGCCACCGGCGGATGGGACTACCAGGATATGAAGTACGTGGAGTGGACCATCGAGTACTCCGGCCGGGGCGACATCTCCTACGAGTACCTGTCGGAGAACGATCTGGGCCACATGGAACAAAAGGAAGCCCAGCTTCCGGCCTGGATGGGCTACGCCCTGTGGGATGATTTGGAGAAAAACGACGTCTGGGAGCTCGTGTCCGACGAGAGCGTCTCGATGGAGGGACACTCGACGTACGTTATCGAGTTGCGCCTGGGCGACCGCCGGAACGAGTTCAATATCTACGCCCCGGATTTCCACCGGGATAAGCGCTACCAGCACGTGGTCAAGGCCATCCAGGACTTCTATTGATCGGTCGAGAGTGTGGACAAAGAGGGTGCCGGGCACCCTCTTTTTTTAGGAATCCTCCGGCTCTACTCGGGGGCGATCCAGCCCACGTTGCCGTCGGCCCGCCGGTAGATGACGTTGAGCTTGTCGGTGCCGGCGTTGGTGAAGACGTAAAATTCCGCGTTCAGGAGGTCCATCTGCATCACGGCCTCGTCGAGGCTCATCGGTTTGACCATGTGCCGTTCGGTCTGAATGATCCGGCGCTCGTGCTCCTCGAGCTCGCCGGCGTCGGGCTCCAGGAGCTCGTGGGTCACGGCGGGGAGATCCTCCTCCTTCACGGGGGCGTGCCGGTGCTTGCGGCTCGCGAGCTTATCCTTGTACCGACTGACCTGCCGGTCTATCTTGTCCACGGCCTGGTCGATGGAGGTGTACATGTCGCCCGTCTCCCCTTCGCCGCGCATGTTGACGTTGTTGACATTGATGTTGACCTCGGCGCGGTTGCGGTATTTCTCGGCGGCCAGGACGACGTTGACGTCCATGACGCGGTCGAAGTGGCGGCGGATGCGGGCCAGCTTCTCCTCCAGATAGCGGTGGACGGCGTCCGAGACCTCGTAGTTCCGGCCGACGACGGAGATTCTCATCGTTGCCTCCAGCGGTTGGATTGGAAATAGTGCTCGGCCAGGTAGGAGCTGCGAACGAGGGGGCCGGCCGCGACGGTGGGAATCCCGATCCGCCGCGCCTTCTCCCCCTCTCCGTCGAACTCCTCCGGCCGCCAGTAGCGCGCCACGGGTAGCTGGTCCCGGGTCGGACGGAGGTACTGGCCGAGGGTGAGGATGCCGACCCCGGCCCGGGCGATATCATGGTAGACCCGCTCCAGTTCCGGTTCGTCCTCGCCCAGTCCCAGCATCAAGCCGGTTTTCGTGGTGAGCCCCGCGTCGGCCGCCCGGCGCAGAAGATCGAGCGACCTCGCGTAACGGGCGCCGGGGCGCACCGTGGAGTACAAACGGGGGACGGTTTCCAGGTTGTGGCCCAGCACGTCGGGGCGTGTGGAGAGAGCGGTTTCTATGGCCGCTTCTTCACCCTGGAAATCGGGAACCAGAAGCTCCACCCGCGGGACCGGCGCCAGGGCGCGCAGGGCCGCGACCGTTTTTTCAAAGTGCCCCGCTCCGCCGTCGGGGAGGTCGTCCCGGGTGACCGAGGTCACCACGACGTACCCCAGACCCAATCGCCGGGCGGCCTCGGCCACCCGCGCCGGCTCGTCCGGTTCCGGTTCTTCCGGTCTTTCGTGGGGGACGGAGCAGAAGCCGCAGCTCCGCGAACAGTTCTCACCCAGAATCATGAAGGTGGCGGTCCCCGAGGCGTAGCACTCGCCGCGGTTGGGACACCGGGCGCCCTCGCATACCGTGGCGAGTCCGAGCTCGGTAAGGGTGTGTCTGACCTCGCCCAGGCTTCCCGGTTTTTTCCGGGGAAGCCGCAGCCAGGTTGGAAGACGCTGGGCGTCGGAGCGGATCAAGCTTGAGTAAGGGGTTTAATGTTTAGACAAGGGGTTGAACCCTTGTCATAAGGGATTGCGTTTCGAGGCCGGAGGGATTCTCATCATGTTGCGGTACTTGGCCACCGTCCGCCGGGCCAGGACGAAGCCGTGCCACCACCTCCAAAGTCAGCGGTCTGAGACCCTCGAACCCGCCTGAAAGGAATTGGCGCTGGCGCTCGAAGATGGAGCGCGTTACGCGGAGGATGGTCCGCCGGCGCTCGTCTATGTTCTTTATGAACCAGACCGCCGAATTCACCTTGTCGCGGATGAAGGCCCGGGTTTCCCGGTCCGCCTCCCCGGAGTTCAATACGTTCCGGTAGTACCTGGAGATGCGCAGGCGGGGGATACCCCACTCGTTTAAATATACGCGAAAGTCGTCGCCTTGTTTCTCGACGAACACGTCGGGCCGGACATAAATGGTTCTATGGCCGGAGAAGTTGCGCGCGGGCTTGGGGTCCAGGGAGGCAATGAGGTGAACGGACTCGCGCACCTCCAGTTCGGTTGCGCCCAGGGCGCCGGCAATCCGCCGGTAGTCCCGCCGGGCGACGAGGGGGAGGTGATCGGCGACTATCCGCTCCGCCAGGGCGATAAGAGCGTCGTCGTTACCCGCCGCGGGGTCGGCGCCCCGGAGCTGGATGGTCAGGCACTCTTTCAGGGAGCGGGCTCCGACGCCGAGGGGGTCGAGACCGTGGACCCGCTCGGTGAGCACCCTCTCCACCTCCTCGACCTTGACCTCGGGCTTGAATTTCAGCCCCCCGGCCAGGGCCGCGAGGTCCACGTCGCGCAGGTAGCCGTCGGAGTCCAGGCTGCCCACTATCTCCTGGGCGATGGAGAGTTCGCGCTCGTCGGTGCAGTTCAGTGAAAGCTGCCAGTTCAGGTGGTCGGTGAGGGTGGTGGCGTTGGCCACGACCCGGTCAATGTAGGAGTCTTCCTCCTGCGTCTCCATGGGGCGGACCGAGCGGTAGACCATGGGGTCGTACCGGACGTGGGCCTCCCAGCCTTCCAGGTTTTCCTCGTGGTCTCCGCCGGTTTCCCCTCCGGAGGGCTCGCCCAGGGTTCCCTCCGCCTGGCCGTCCTGCCGGGGGTTCTTCTCGGGCAGGAAATCCCGTTGGGCTTCCCAGGCCTCGTCGCCGCGGTCCTTCGTGTTAAGGTCCGTGTCCGTGTGGTCCGCGCGCTCCAGGGGGTCCAGCGCCTCCAGGACTGGATTGGCTACGAGCTCCTCATCCACCCGCTCCTTCAACAGGAGCATCGGCAGGGCGAGGAGCTTGATGGCCTGCTGCAGCTTTGGCGAAAGCTTGAGCTGCAGTCGGAGTGAGTTCTCCAGAGTCAGGCGAGGTTCTTTGGCGGCCATTGCCTTGTTTCCTCGGGCGCGGTTGCCCCACCCATAGGTTTTGTCATTTTGCCAGGGGCATTACTTCGGTTCGTCGGGGGCGTTACTGCGTTTTACGCCTCTATCATCTCTTGAATGTATCTTTGGAGCTGGTTTTCCATGTCGCCGGTGAGGTTGACGAACCGCAGCCCGAGCCCGAAGACCATATCCCGGTTCGCCGCCGCCGGATCGTTCAGGGGGTCGTAGTTCTCGGAAAGCTGGACCACGCCGCCCTCGGAGACCTGCCGGTAGGCCCTGACGACCTCGGCTTCCACGCAGGCTATCTTGGCCACCTTGGGAAGGATGAAGGAGAGGGTGATGAGTTTTCCCAGCTCGATCTCGAAGGGGAGCTGGTCCTCGATGTTGACCTCAATGGCGATTCCCGTGCTGGAGATGGAGCGCACCCGGACCTCGCGGTGGCGTTGCGAACGTCGGCTGGAAAGTCCGGTGATGATTACGGCGTCCAGGTCAACCGGCCTGTGCCTTGGGGCTTTACGGCGTTCGACTGGGGAGGCCAGCGGTCGACTCCTGGTGTTGCGTCCCACTACAGTCCCGGGAATAGATGTGGCATAAGGCGATAGGGGCTTTTAGCGACCACGTCTTTGGGGATAACCGCGGCTTTTGCCGGAGGCATAGCTTGGTTCGCCGGGGGCGTAGCTCGCTTCGCTCGGTTTGCCGGATGCATTATTTCTCTCCCCCTTCACAACGGATAGAATAATACCAGTCAATAGTATACTCTACTTTTCCACTTCGGGCAAGCGAGGGCGTATTAATAAAGGCCAGGCGAACCTGGCCCTGACGTGTGGCGCGGCGGACGGGACTCGAACCCGCAACGTCCGGCGTGACAGGCCGGTGCTCTAACCGAATTGAACTACCGCCGCTCGTTCACGCCCTTCCGTTGGGGGTGGAATCCTCCCATGTGGTGGGCGGAACAGGGATCGAACCTGCGACCTCCGGTGTGTAAGACCGGCGCTCTCACCGGCTGAGCTAACCGCCCTCATTTTGCCGGGGGCATTACTGCGTTTCACTCGCGCGGGGCATTCTATCCCCCCGCCCCGGTGCGTGTCAAGGGCCCGGGTGGACGGGATACCCTTGACCTAAACGAAGTAACGCCCTTGACGAATCCCCTAATTATGCTGCTTTTCCCGGCGCTCCTTCCAGCGCATGAAGGTCGGCCGGTCCAAGTCCTCGTCCCTCAGGGTGGGGAAGTTGATCACCAGCCCGCGGTCCGTGGTCCCGGTGGCCTCGAACTCCATGGGAACGATCTCCCGCTCCTCCTCGGGCTCCGGTTTTTCCTCCGTTTCGCGCGACTGCGTCGTCTTCTTGGTGAAGCCGGTGGCGATGACCGTCACCGTCACCTGGTCCTGGAGCTCCGAGTTGACGACGCCGAAGACTATCTCCGCGTTGTCGTCCGCCGCCTCGCGGATGGTGTCCATGGCCTCGTTCACGGCGAAGAGGGGCAGGTCCGGCGATGCGGTGATGTTTACCAGCACCCCCATCGCCCCCTCGATGGATATGCCGTCCAGGAGGGGTGAGCTGACGGCGTTGCGCACCGCGTCATGGATGGCGGTCTCGCCGGTGCCGTATCCGGTGCCCATGAGGGCGTCGCCCATCCCTCTCATCACGGTGACCACGTCGGCGAAATCCACGTTGATCATTCCCGGCATGGTGATGATGTCGGAGATACCCTGCACCGCCTGGTGCAGGACATCGTCGGCCATCTCGAAGGCCGAGGTCATGGTGGTTCTTTTCTCCACCACGGCCAACAGGCGCTGGTTGGGGATGACGATCAGGGTGTCCACGTACTTCCGCAGCTCCATCAAACCGGCCTCGGCCTTTCTCGACCGCGCCGGCCCCTCGAAGGTGAACGGCTTGGTGACCACGGCGACGGTGAGGATGTCCAGTCCCCGTGCCAGCTCGGCGATGACCGGAGCCGCGCCGGTCCCCGTTCCGCCTCCCAGCCCGGCGGTGATGAAGAGCATATCGGCGCCTTCCAGGTAGAGCTGGATTTCGTCCAAGCTCTCCCCGGCCGCGTCTCGGCCGATTTCGGGCTGAGCCCCGGCTCCGAGGCCGTGGGTCAGCTTGGCGCCAAGCTGTATCTTGTTGTAAGCCGTGTTCTGCATCAGCGCCTGGGCGTCGGTGTTGGCCGCGATGAAGTCCACGCCAAGCAGACCGGCCTCAACCATGCGGTTGACCGCGTTGCCTCCTCCGCCTCCCACCCCGAACACTTTCAGGTTGGCGAAGGTCTGTTGCTCGGTATCCAAGAGCTCGAGCATGGTCTCTCCTTTTATCTCGCCGCGACAGCGAAGCCTTATGGTTTATGACTAGAAAAAGTCCTTGAGCCAGTTTTTCATCCGGGTGAGGATGTTGTCGAAGAGGGAGCCATCCTCGAGGTCCCGTCCGCCGAACTGCCTGCCCTCGGCGGCGTAGAGCACCAGACCCACCCCGGTGGAGAAGGCCGGGTCGTTCACCGAATCGTAGAGGCCCCCGATGGGGAGCGGGCTGCCGGTCCTCACCGGCCCGCCGAAAACGCGCTCGGCCAGCTCAACGATGCCGGGCAGCTTGCTGGCCCCGCCGGTCAGGACGTAGCCGGCGCGGTTCGTCTCGGCGTATTTACTCTTGGCGATTTCCCCCCGGGCGAGCTCGAAAATCTCCGCCATCCTCGGCTCGATGATGTCCGCCAGGTGGCGACGCGGCACCAGGCGCGGCGGACGGCCGCCCACGCTGGGCACCTCTATCATCTCGTCGGGCCCGACCAGCTCGTAACCGGCGGTGCCGTGGTCTATCTTGAGCTGCTCGGCCTGCTTCGTGGGCGTCCGCAGGCCGACGGAGACGTCGTTGGTGACGTTGTTCCCGCCCAGGGCGATGATCGAGCTGAAGCGCAGCGCGCCGTCTATGATCATGGCGATGTCGGTGGTCCCGCCGCCGATGTCTATGAGCGCCACGCCCAGCTCCTCCTCGTCGTCGGTGAGTACCGCCCGGCAACTGGCCAGCGGCTCCAGGACGATGTCGGCCACTTTCAGCCCCGCCCGCTGCACGCTCTTGACGATGTTCTGCACGCTGGTGACCGCACCGGTGACGATGTGGACCTCGGCCTCGAGCCGAACCCCGCTCATCCCAATCGGGTTCTTTATCCCGTCCTGGTCGTCCACGATGAATTCCTGGGGCAGGACGTGGATCACCTCGCGGTCCAGGGGGATGGCGATGGCCTGGGAGGCGTCTATAACCCGTTTGACGTCCTGCTCGCGGATCTCGTGGTTCTGCCCCGAGACGGCGATGACGCCCCGGGAGTTGAAGCTCTTGACGTGCCCGCCGGCGACCCCGGCGTACACGCTGGTGACCTTTACGTCGGCCATCAGCTCGGCCTTCTCGATGGCTCCCGTGATGCTCTGGACGCAGTCGTCTATATGGATGACGACCCCGCGGCGCAGTCCCTGAGCCGGCGAGGTGCCCACCCCGACTATCTCGACCCCGGTTTCGGCCAGCTCGGCGATGATCGCGCAGATTTTGGTCGTGCCGATGTCCAGACCGACGACGGTCTTTCCAGTCTGCCCTTTTCCCACAATCCCTCCCTATGTGCTTGGGGGATAGCCGCGCTAGGTCGCGGTCGGCAAGGGGTGGAACAAGGGGTTTAAACCCCTTGTCTCTCCTTGTCTTCTTCTATCACCCGGTCCGGTATCGGGAGATTATCTGTCTTTCGTATCGGGCGTCCAGCTCGGTGAGGCCCCCCTGGCGTTCTCTGGTGTATACCGCCTGCAGAGCGGCCAGCGTGGACGGCGCGGTTTCCAGGGGGAAGAGAACCCGGGTGCCGTCGGCGAGCAGACCCTCGAGGTGGTCCGTGTGCGGGCGAATTTCCACCAGCTCGTCGTAGAGCGGGAGGGCCTGGCGCTGCATCTCGGCGCACAGGCCGCAGGCGGCCAGGATGACTGCGTCTTCGTAAGGTTCCAGCTCGCCCTTACGCACAACCTCGTAACCGGTCACGACCGGCAGATCGAACACCGCCCCGTCTCCCCGCCCCGCCTCACTCTCGCCGTACATGGGCAGCACGGTGCCGTTACCGGCCAGAAGCTGCAACGGTCCCTCGGCCAGGTAGCAGGCCGGGGTCCGCTCTATCACGCGGACGACCAGCTTGTCGGGGTAAACCTTGTCTATTTGGACTTGGGCCAGGTACGGGTGACGGGAGAGGCGTTGCACGATTTCGTCGGTGTCCAGGGAGAAGAGGTTCTCCCCCATGGGCAGGAGGCTTTGAATCTGGGCGTCGGTCACGACGGTGTTCCCCTCCACCGCCACCTGTTTCAGGCCGAAGGCGTCGGAGCGCAGGTAGAGGAATCCCGCCACGCCGATAAAAGCGAGGACCGCCACCCAGGTGACGCGCTTCGCCGGGGGCGTAGCTCGCTTCGCTCGGTTCGCCCGGCGGCTGAGCGCCTGGTGAAAGCCGTCCCCTTTGTCCTGGTTTTGCCGGAGGCATAGCTCGCTTCGCTCGGTTCGCCGGGGGCGTAGCTCGCTTCGCTCGGTTTGCCGGGGCATTACGCGGTTTGCCGGGGGCATAGCTCGCTTCGCTCGGTTCGCTTCGTTTTGGACGAAGGTGTGGTGCCGCATTTAAAATTCTCCGATACGACGGACCTCGGTCCGGAGCCGGAAGCCGAAGGTCTCCTCGACGGTTTTCTCCACGAGCTCGATGAGCGCGGTGAAGTCCGCCGCCTTTGCACCGCCCCGGTTCACCATGAAGTTGGAGTGCTTGTCGGATATCTGGGCCCCGCCGATTCTCTTCCCGGTCAGCCCGCAGGCGTCCACGAGCCGCCAGGCCGGCAACGGGGATGCCCCGCGCTCCTCCAGGGCCCGGCGGGAAAATCTCGCGCCCAGGGCGGACTCCAGCTTTTCGTACTTGAGGTCCATCCCCGGCTCCCAGGAAAAGTTCTTGAAGACGCTGCCGCAGTTAGGCCATTCAAGTGGGTGCTTCTGTTCCCGGTCGGCCATGCGCGCCAGGCAGCGCTTCCGAATCTCGCGGGGGTCCCCATCGTCCAGGACGAACTCCGCCCGGACGACCGCCGCGCCCGGCGGCAGGTCGGCTCGGCGGTACCCGTACCCGATCTCCCCCCCCAGATAGCGGTGGAGCTCGCCCGATTCGAGCACGGCCTCGATCCAATCCACTCGGGGCCAGACATCGGTCCCGTAGGCTCCGGCGTTCATGGCCAGCGCCCCGCCCACGCTTCCCGGGATGCCGTACAGGTCCTCCAGCCCCCCCAGGCCCAGGTCGCCGAGGCGGTCGAGGAAGGCCTGGAGCCGGACGCCGGCCGCGACCGTGCAGCGCGCGCCGTGGGCCTGCACCCCGTCGTCCTCGAACCCCTCATTGATCAGGAGCGCCAGACCCCGGAAGCCGCCGTCGCCGACTAAAAGGTTCGTCCCCCGGCCCATGACCAGAACCGGGGTTCCCTCATCCACAGCGGCGATGAGCGCCTGGGAGACATCGTCGGCGGTGCGGGGCCTCGCGAAGAAATCCGCCGGACCGCCCACCCGGAGCCCCGTGTGCCCGGCGAGCGGCTCGTCGGTCAGCACCGGCATCCCGATTTCCGTCAGGCTGACTGAGAGCGGGTTCAACCTCTCTCCTCCGCGAGTTTTTTTACGATGTCCCGGGCGGTCTCCCAGATGTTGCCCGCCCCGAGCACCAGCACGAGGTCGTCGTCGCTCACCATGCCGGCCACGGCTTCGGGTATCTTCCGGCGGTCACGGATGAAGGTGACCTCATGGTGACCGTGCTCGGACACCCCCTTGGCCAGCGCCTCGGCGCTGACGCCGGGAATCTCGGGCTCGCCGGCGGAGTAGATGTCGGTGATGATCAGCCGGTCGGCCTGGTAGAAGCAGCGCAGGAAGCGGTCGAAGAGCGCCTTGGTTCTGGTGTACCGGTGGGGCTGGAACACCGCCACGATTCTACGGTCCCAACCGGTCCGCATGGCGTCCAGTGTGGCGGCGATCTCCGCCGGATGGTGGGCGTAGTCGTGGATGACGGTGATATTGCCGATGTGGCCGACCACCTCCAGGCGCATCTCGATTCCCTTGAAGGAGCGCAGGCTCCCGATGATGGTCTCCGGTGCGACGCCGATCTCGAGGGCCAGCGCCGCCGCCCCCAAGCTGTTCAGGACGTTGTGCCGGCCGGGGAGGTTCAGGTCCACCTCGCCCAGGAGCTCCGCCCCCCGGTAGAGCTTGTAGCTGGCGCTCATCGGCATCAGCCGCACCTCACGCCCGATGACGTCGCACTGCGCAGTGAAGCCGTAAGTGATGTAGCGCCGCTTTAGCTCCGGCAGAATGCCCTGCACCACGGGGTCGTCCAGGCAGACGATGGTGGCGCCGTAGAACGGCACCGAGTTGGCGAATCGGACGAAGGAGGCGCGGATGTCGTCCAGGTCGGAGTAGTAGTTGAGGTGGTCCTCGTCTATGTTGGTCACCAACGCGTAAGCCGGCGAGATTGCGAGGAAGGTGCCGTCGCTCTCGTCGGCCTCGACGACGAAATAGTCTCCGCCGCCCAGGCTCGCGCCGGTTTTGCCGGAGGCATAGCTCGCTTCGCTCGGTTCGCCGGCCCGCCCGTTCCCGTTGGACAGGGTCTTTGAGGTGAGGGCGTTGAGCTTGCCCCCGATGACCGCCGTGGGCTCCAGGCCGCCGTCGGAGAGGATGGTGTAGATGAAGCTGGCGGTGGTGGTTTTCCCGTGGGTGCCGGCGACGGCGATGGGGTATTTAAGCCGCATGATTTCGACCAGAATCTCGGAGCGTTTGATCACCGGGATGTTGTATTTCCTGCCGGCGACCACCTCGGGGTTGTCGGGGGCAATCGCGGTGGAGACGGCGATGACTCCGGCTCCGATGACGTTCTTCTCCGAGTGGCCGATGGTGATCCTGGCTCCGAGGTCCGCGAGACGCTCGGTGGCCTTTCCGGCCCTCAAATCCGACCCGGACACCTCGAAGCCGAGGCTAAGGAGAATCTCGGCGATGCCGCTCATCCCCGCGCCGCCGATGCCCACCAGGTGTACCCGGGTTATCCTGCCCAGCATGAGGGTCATCGGAACCTCCGTGCGATCGCTTTTGGGGCAAGGGGTTTAAACCCCTTGTCTCCATTTTACCGGGGCATTACTCGGTTTGCCGGGGGCATAGCTCGCTTCGCTCGGTTCGCTTCGTTTCGAGGGCCAGTTCCGCCGCCCGCCGTGCCGCGTCGGGCCGCGCCTGCCCCTTCATGGCCGCGGACATCCTTTGACGTAGCGCGCCGTCGGCGACCAGACGTTCAACCTCTTCCACCAGCCGTTCCGCGGTCAGCTCTCGGTCCCCGATGACGACCGCCGCACGGGCCCGCTCGAAGAAGCGGGCGTTGGCGGTCTGGTGGTCCGCCGCGGCGTAAGGGTAAGGTACGAGAATGGCCGGCAGACCGAATAGAGCCAGCTCGAAGACGCTCCCCCCGGCACGGGCGATTACGAAATCGGCCGTAGCCAGGGCGGGGCCGATGGGGTCCAGGTAAGCGGTCACGAAGGCCCGCAGCCCGGATTCCTCCACCGCCCGCCGCACCGTGTCGCGGTCGTCCCCGCCGGTCTGGATTATCATCTGCAACCCGCCGATGGCCGCTAGCCTTCCGGACGCCTCCGCGACCGTCCGGTTGACGGATCGGGCCCCGGCGCTCCCGCCTAGGACCAGCCCCGTCACGCGGCCCGGGTCGAGACCGAAGGCGGCGTGGTCGGGTGAGTACGAGGCGAGATCGGCCCGCACCGGGTTCCCTGTCACCCGCACCCTGGGCGAGGCCGGTCTGGCCCGCCTTCCGGAAAAAGCAACCGCGGCCGCCGCGCTCAACGGTCCCAGCACCCTGTTGGTGAGCCCGCAGACGGCGTTCTGCTCCAAAAGCATAATCGGCACACCGTGGCCCCGCGCCGCCAGGGCGACGGGAAAGCCTTCATAGCCGCCGCAGCAGACGACGAGGCCGGGCCTCATCCCGCGCATCAGTTCCGCCGCCTTCGCCGTCCCGATAAGATTCATCAATACGCCCGCAATCAGCTGTAGGGGGTTCGCCTGATAGATGGGTGCCGCCGGCACCTCGTGGTAAGGCCACCCTCTTTTATCGCACTCCCGTTTCGGCAGGTCGAATCCGGCGCCGCAGAAGGCTATTTCCGCGTCCGGCTCCAGTTCCCGCAACTGTTCGGCCACCGCGAGCCCCGGGTAGAGGTGACCGCCTGTCTTTCCCCCGGCGAAGAGGAACGGTTTCATCCTCCACCCCCATCATGACCATCTCCGCCATCGGTAGGTCGAAGACCTCCGGCGGCGGTCGGCGGGATTGTACACGCCGAGCCCCTTGAACGTCTCGGCGTGGCTCAACCTGTGCTTTCCCACCGAGTAGGCCGGGCCGTGCGCCGGGGCGGATGGTCGGACGAAGAACATCTTTCTCCGGGCGACCGGCGCCTCACCCCCGGCCTGGACGGTGACCGTCTCGGCGCTCTGCCTCGCCACGCCGGCCAATACACCCATTGCCGCCAGGGAGACGATGAGCGAGGTGCCGCCGTAGCTCACGAAGGGCAGCGGCAGGCCCGCCGTCGGAAGAAGAGCCGTCACCACGCCGATGTTCACGATGGCCTGCACCCCGAAGAGTGCGGTGATGCCGGTGGCCAGTAGCTTCCCGAAGGGGTCCGAGCATCGCATGGCGGTTCTTATCCCCAGGGCGACGAGGAGCCCGAAGAGCGAGACGACCAGGAGCGACCCGAAGAGGCCGAGCTCCTCGGCCAGAATCGAAAAGATGAAGTCGGTGTGGGCCTCGGGCAGGTAGAAGAGCTTCTGCTGGCTGGCGCCCAGGCCCACGCCGGTAAGCCTGCCCGAGCCGATGGCCAGCAGGCTCTGCACCGCCTGATAGCCCTCCTCGTTGGAGACCTTCCACGGGTCTACGAAGGCCGTGATCCTCGCCCAGCGGTAGGGCTCCAGATAGATCGCCAGGACCGTCAGGGGGATCAAGACGACCAGGGTCGCCAGCACGTGGCGGGTGGGCACCCCCGCGACCCAGAAGATCACGTATCCGGTGATGAAGAGCATCACCGCCGTCGAGAGGTCGGGTTGGATCAGCACCAGGCCCATGGCCGCCACCAGGACCGCCAGCGACGGCAGGAGGCCGTGCTTGAATTCGCTGAGCCGGTCGCGCTTCCGGGTGAGGGTCTGCGCCAGATACAGAATCAGAAACAGCTTGGCCAGCTCGCTGGGCTGGAACGAGATGAAGCCCAGGGACAGCCAGCGCCTGGCCGAGTTGGCCTCCTCGCCCAGGTTCTGCGTGAACACGAGCCCCAGCATTAAGAATGTGAGGAGGAGCAGCGGTTTGGTCCACCTCGCGATTTTCTGGTAGGGCAGCCGCCAGAAGAGGAACATAAGGGCCAGGCCGGGGATGAGCTTCCAGAGCTGTTGGGTCAGGTAGTAGCTCGGGTCGCCGTGGGCCGCCCCCAGAACCTGGCTGGCGCTGCCCACCATCAGAAGACCGATGAGGACCAGGGCGGCGGTCACCCCGAACAGCTGTAAATCTGTGCGGCGAAGGTTCAACTTACTCCGACGCTCCATCTGGCAAGGGGTTTTCCCGGGGGGCCCATATAAAACCCCTTGTCTCCTTTTCGAGGGCCTGTGACTGGACCCAAGTCCGTGGGTCTCACTGTCGCTCGTCCACCGACGGCACGGCTTGCCGAACGGCTCGCCGAAGGTGCAGGACCTGCTCGGTGACCTCCGCCCGGGTTGACGACCTCTGGGGCAGCGGTGAGTCCAACAGGAAGGTCAGCTGGTTCTCGTCGTCCTGCAGGAAATGGGTATCCTTGGGGGGGTTCATAGGGACCTCGCTTGTGCCGGAACTTTAGTGTCACAGGGGGGCGGCCCCCCATCCCTTTTTTAACGCATTTTGAGGGTCGAAATCGCTATAAGGGCGAACAGAGCGGCGATGATCCAGAAACGGGTGATGATCTTCGATTCCGACCATCCCTTCAGCTCGAAGTGGTGGTGTAGGGGAGCCATCCTGAACAGGCGCTTCCCTTCGCCGCCGGGCCCTTTGCCCTTGGTGAGCTTGAAGTACCCGATCTGGAGCATCACCGACAGGCCCTCGATGACAAAGACGCCGCCCACAATGAGAAGGAGCAGCTCCTGCTTGCAGAAGATGGCCACGGTGCCGATGGCCCCGCCCAGGGCCAGCGAGCCGGTGTCTCCCATGAAGACTTCCGCGGGGTGGGAGTTGAACCACAGAAAGCCCAGGGCCGCCCCCACCAGGGAGGTCATGAAGATTGTCAGCTCGCCGATGTCGGCCAGGTGCGTCACGTCGAGGTATTTCGCGAACACGGCGTGTCCGGCGACGTACACGAAGACCACGTAGGCCAGCCCGGCGAAAAGCGTCGTGCCGATAGCCAGGCCGTCGAGCCCGTCGGTGAGGTTTACCGTGTTGGACGTCCCTACGATGACCAGGGCCACGAAGGGGATGTACCCCCAGCCCAGGTCTATCTGGGCGTCCTTGAAGAAGGGGATGGTCAGAATCGTCGAGTGCGCCGGGTCCAGCGGCCAGAAGTAGAGGATGCACCCCACCGCCAGGCCGAGGACCGCCTGGCCGATGAGCTTGTACCTCGCGATGAGCCCCAGGGGGCGCTTTTTTATATTCTTCAGGTAGTCGTCGGCGAATCCAAGGGCGCCCAGCCCCAGCGTGACCGCCAGGACCATGAGCACGTACCGGTTCGTCAGATCGGCGAAGAGGAGGGTCGGCACGGCGATGGCGAGGAGGATGATCAGGCCGCCCATGGTGGGCGTGGTCTGTTTAGCCTTGTGGGACTCGGGACCGTCCTCCCGCGTGACCTCGGTCATGTGGAGCTTGGCCAGCTTGTTGATGATGGGCTTGCCGAAGATGAAGACCACCAGTATGGCGACGATGGAGGCCGCCGCCGCCCGGAAGGTGATGTATCCGAAGAGGCGGAGGAAGCCTATCTTGTCGGCCAGGGGTGCCAGAAGATGGTAGAGCACCGGTATCCTCCTCGGCCGGTATTACTACGGCTCGATGTACCCCTCGAGTGCGTCGTCCTCGAGCAGGAGGTCCAGACGCAGGGCCCGGCTGGCCTTGACCAGAAGCACGTCGCCGGGTCGGAGTACGCGCGTTAATATTTCTTGAGCTTCAAGGCGGTCGGCCGCCGTGTATATTTCCCCAAGACCATTTTCCCGCGCGCCGCGGGCGATGTCCTCCGCGAACACCCCCACGGCCACGAGCACATCAATCCCACGCGCCGCCGCCTCGGCCCCCACGCTTTCGTGGAGCCGTGGCGCCGTTGGGC
>JAPLSK010000342.1 GCA_026398675.1 bacterium
CCACCGCCAGCATCACCAGCCCGTCGGCCAGGGCGGTCACCAGCGCCCCCAGGGCGATGCCGCCCAGGCAGATGTAAAGCGTGCGCCGGGGCCCGATGCCGTCCACCAGGAACCCCGCCGGCAGCGCCCCCAGCCCGAAGCCCAGGTACGAGAGGTTCGCCAACAGGCCGTACTCGAAGGTGCCGAGGTGAAACTGGGATTTGAGCAGCACCGCCGCGGCCGGAAGCGCCAGCATCGCCGCGTGCGACACCCAGTGCCCCGCGGCGGTGAGCGTGATGACCCGGCGTTCGGTGAGGTTGAGCATGGTTTCCCGGGGGCGCATGACGGGTGAGGTATAGCAGTAAAATCGGCCGGGGTCAACGGGGCGGCGGTTGTAAACCGGGAGTCGGTGTGGTAGCATCGCCGGGCGGGGCCGCTCTTTTTTTGACATGAAGCGCCCGCAATTCGAGGTGACGAGTTGGCCGACGATACCCTGGACCAGATCCGCCACCGGCGGGAGAAGAGGCGGCGCTTCGAGGAGGCCGGCCTGCCGCCGTACCCCGCGCGCTCCCACCGCGACCGGACCGTGGCGGAGTTTTTGGGGGATTTCGCGGACGCGGAAAAATCCGGGGCCGCCATCGCCCTCGCCGGCCGTCTCACCGCCCTGCGGGGCCACGGCAAGGCGACCTTCGCCGATCTCGCCGATTCCTCGGGCCGCGTCCAGCTCTACTTCAAGCGGGACACGCTGGGGGAAGAGCCCTACGGGCTGGTCGAGAGCCTGGACCTGGGCGATTTCATCGGCGTCCGGGGCCGGGCCATGACCACCCGCACCGGCGAGCCCACCGTGGCCGTGACCGAATGGACGCTCCTGGTCAAGAGCCTGCGCCCCACGCCCGTGGTCAAAGAGACCCAGGACGAGGAGGGGAAGGCCGTCCGTCACGACGCCCTGGCCGACGTGGAGACCCGCTACCGGCAGCGGTACCTCGACCTCCTTTTAAACCCCGAGAGCCGGGAGCGGTTCCTGGCGCGCACGCGGCTGACGGCGCTCGTCCGGCGCTTCCTCGACGAGCGCGGCTTCACCGAGGTCGAGACGCCGGTGCTCCAACCCATCTACGGCGGGGCGGCGGCGGAGCCCTTCACCACACACCACAACACGCTCGACATCCCGCTCTTCCTGCGCATCGCCGACGAGCTGTACTTGAAGCGGCTCATCGTCGGCGGCCTCGAGCGCGTGTACGAGATCGGCAAGGACTTCCGCAACGAGGGGATGGACCGCACCCACAACCCCGAGTTCACCCAGTGCGAGCTGTACCAGGCCTTCAGCGATTACAACGACATGATGGCGCTCTTCGAGGAGCTCTTAAAATTTCTGGCGGTGGAGCTTACCGGCGGAACGCGGGTCGTGTACCAGGGGCGCGAGGTGGACCTGGGTAAAAATTTCCGGCGGCTGCCGGTTTTGGAGGCGATAAAAGAGCGGACGGGGGTGGATTTAGGTCTGGCGCCGGGGCGGGAGCTCGACCGCGGCGCGGCGTTGGATCTGGCGAAAAAGCACGGCCTGGAGTACCCCGACCACGCCCCCACGGGTAAGATAATAATGGGGGTCTTCGACGCCGTGGCCGATCCGATGGGGGTCTTCGACGCCGTGGCCGAGCCGCTCCTGCAGGACCCGGTCTTCGTCCTGGACTACCCGGCCGAGGTGAGCCCCCTGGCCAAGACCAAGCCCGAGGACCCCCGGCTGGCCGAGCGCTTCGAGCCCCACGTCGCGGGCATCGAGCTGGGCAACGCCTTCAGCGAGCAGAACGACCCCGATATTCAGCGGGCCGTGCTCGAGGCCCAGGCCGCCCAGCGCGCCCTGGGCGACGCGGAGGCGAGCCAGGTGGACGAGGATTTCCTGCGCGCCCTAGAATACGGCATGCCGCCCACCGGCGGCCTCGGCATCGGCCTGGACCGCCTGGTCATGCTCTTCACCGACGCCCCGAGCATCCAGGACGTGATACTTTTTCCGCAAATGAGACCGAAATAAAAAAACAAAGGAAACGTGCGATGGAATGGAAAAACACGCTCTATTACGGCGACAACCTGGATGTTCTTAAGCGGTATGTTGCCGATGAGTCGGTAGATGTAATCTACTTGGACCCGCCGTTCAACAGCAACGCGACTTACCACATCCTGTTCGACGAGCGCAACGGCAGCCAGGCCGCCGCGCAGATAAAGGCGTTCGAGGATACTTGGCGATGGGATCAGGCGGCGGCCCGGGCTTATCAGGAGACCGTCGAGGCCGGCGGGCAGGTGTCGCGGGCGATGCAGGCGTTTCGGCAATTCCTTGGTGACAGCAACATGCTGGCCTACATGGCCATGATTGCACCGCGCCTGGTGGAGCTGCGCCGGGTCTTGAAGCCGACCGGAAGCCTCTACCTTCATTGCGACCCGTGCGCTGGAGCGTACCTGCGGATTCTCATGGATGCCGTCTTCGGATACGGCAATTTCCGAAACGAAATCATCTGGTACTACTACAACAAGATTCATGACAGGCGGAAGAAGCTCTTCCCGAAGGCAAACGACATCGTGCTTTTCTACGTCAAGGACGTGGACAGTGACTTCACCTTCACCCAGTTGAAAGAGATGCGGGATACCCCAGTCCGCCAACTGGCGCGAAAGAAGGTTGACGGCCGCATGGTGAACGTCAAGGGTCCAGACGGGAAGTGCGTCTACCGTGTGAAAGAGGACAGGACCTTGGATAACGTTTGGCGTATCCCCTGCCTTCAGCCTGCATCACGCGAAATGCTGGGCTACCCCACGCAGAAGCCCGAAGCCTTATTGGAGCGCATTATCGAGGCCAGCAGCAACGAGGGTGACGTTGTGCTGGACCCCTTTTGCGGCTGTGGGACTACCGTCGCCGTGGCCGAGCGCCTCAATCGCCGCTGGATAGGCATAGACATCACCCACCTGGCCATCACGCTCATACGACACCGGCTCGGCGAGCAGGCGGCCTACGAGGTCGTCGGCGAACCGACCTCACTCCCCGACGCCGAAACGCTGGCCGCCGAGGATCCGTACCAGTTCCAGTGGTGGGCGCTTGGCCTTGTCGGCGCGCGCCCGGTGGAGCAGAAGAAGGGCGCGGACAAGGGGATTGACGGGCGGCTCTACTTCCACGACGAGGGTGAGCGCGGCAAGACGAAGCAGGTTATCCTTTCCGTCAAAGCGGGACATACCAACGTGGCGCACATCCGCGACCTGCGCGGTGTGGTGGACCACGAGAAGGCCGAAATCGGCGTGCTGATTACGATGCAGGAGCCGACGGGGCCGATGCGTGCAGAGGCGGCCACGGGCGGGTTCTACACTTCGCCGGGATGGGGGCGCGACTATCCGAAGTTGCAAATCCTTACCGTGGCGGAACTGCTCGAAGGTAAGGGTATCGACATGCCACCCATCCGTCAGGTGAATAAGACCTTCAAGAAGGCACCCCGAGCCAAAGGTAAAAAAGTGGAAAACGAGTCTTTACCGTTCGATGAATAAGGGCGTATAAGCTCGTATCGGAACCTATTTGAGAGTACCTGGGTCCAGGGCTGGCCCCGGTTCCCGAAGATGAGACCGAAGGCGGATTGACGGTGGGCGAGGATACCTTTGTCCCGGCGAGGGAAAGGCAGCGGCAGTGGGCGGTAATGCTCCGCGAGAAGCTGCTCGCGGCCCTGCCGCGCCTTTTAGCCCGGCGGCCCGAGCTGGTGGTCCTCTTCGGCAGCGTCGCTCGCGGGCGGGCCTTCGACGACTCGGACATAGACCTCCTGGTGGTGATGGAGATGGAGGGGAACCCGCCGGAGCGGTCCCTCGCGGTCTGGAATATCCTCGACGTCCACGAGGTGGTGAACGCTTTCGTGCTCACACCGGAGGAGTTCGCCCGAGCGCGGGAGGAGAGCCCCCTGGTGCGGAACGCCCTGGAGGAGGGGGAGGTGCTGTACGATGCGCGAGATGCCTGAAGATAAAGCGAAGGGCTGGCTTCGAGAGGCGGAAACGCAGTTTAAAGCCGCCGCCGCGTTGAAAAAAGGGAGCTTCCACTCCATGGCGTGTTTTCTGGGCCAGCAGGCGGTCGAGCTGGCGCTCAAAGCATACCTCCTCCACGAGGGCGAGGACCTGGTCAAGATACATTCCCTGGTGGAGCTGTTGGACATGTGCAAGCGATACGAAGAGGGCTTTTCCCGTTTCGACGATGCCGCCCGGGACCTTGAGCATTACTACATCTTCGCCCGTTATCCCAACGGCCTGGGCACCGGCGCGCCCAGCGACCACTTCAACGAGCGCCAGTCCCGCGAGGCCCTCGCGGCGGCCGACGAGGTGCTCGGCTTCGTCAAGGAACGAATTTAAGCCATGGTTCCCGAGGTGGAAGGCCTGCCCCCGCTGTTGACCGTCGCCCTGGTTCTGGGCGTCGTGGCCGCTTTCATCGGCCTGGTGCTCCGTGATGGAGGGGTTGCAGGAGAACGTGCGCTCGCGGATTCTGGCCAACAACGCCCACGTCATGGTGGTGGACTACCTGCGGCGTCCCATCGCGGACTGGCGCCCGCTCCTGGAGGAAATCAAGGGCACCCCCGGGGTGGTGGCCGCCTCGCCCGCCGTGTACATGGAGGGGATGCTGGTCAACCGCTCCAACACCGTCGGCGCCGTCTTCCGCGGCATAGACCCCGACTCCGAAGCCGAAATCACCAGCCTCCCCGATATGATCATCGAGGGCGACTTCACCTTCCGGCCCAAGGACTACACCGGCGTCGTGCGCGACGGCGAGGGGCCGAGTCCTCGCTTAGACGACGCGGATACGGTCCACGGGGTGGTGCTGGGCAAGGAGCTGGCCTACGAGCTGGCCGCCGTGGTGGGCGACGAGGTCGTCCTGGTGATGCCCACCGGCGAGTGGGACCCCCTGACCCCCATCCCGCCCAAGATGAAGAAGCTGCAGATAACCGGCATCGTCTCCACGGGGATGTACGAGTACGACGCCCAGCTCGCCTACATAGACATCGAGCTGGCGCAGGAGTTCATGAACATCGGGGACAAAGTGACGGTTATCGAGGCGCTGGTGGAGGACCCCTTCGCCGCGGCGGAGGTGGCGGACGCGCTCAACGAGAAGCTGGGCGGCATGTACCACGCCCGGGACTGGTCGGCGATGAACGAGCGCCTCTTCGCCGCCCTGCAGATGGAGAAGTTCGCCATGTTCCTGGTGGTCATCATCGTGGTCCTGGTGGCGGCCTTCAACGTGGTG
>JAPLSK010000343.1 GCA_026398675.1 bacterium
TGTAGGGCGGGGACTTTAGTCCCCGCCGTTTTCACATTCCCTACCTCGACCCTCACCCTAACCCGTAGGCGCGCCTCTCCCTAAAAGGGAGAGGGGACACGCGGCAATCCTTACCCCGGCCCGTGCCTCGCTAATTGCGATGACGTAGGGGCGACCCGTAGGACGAGTCCTCTGCGGTCGCCCGCGGGCGGGGACAGAGCCCCCCCCTACGGAGCTGGACCGGGGCGAGGCGCCGCCCGAGCTGGTCAAGCTCCCAAAGCCTTAGGCAATGAGCGACCTCGCGGGCGTGTACGATTTCAAGGGCAATCGGCCCAACCCCGATTGGCGCAGACCGGAGAGCTTCGAGGTCGGCATGTCCTGGCGGCTCTTCCATTTTACCGCGGGGCGGGGCGAGTAACGGTTGGAAGACGAACTATAAACAACGGGAGGTCGCGGACCTCCCATTTATTAGGCAAGGGGTTTCGCTAGGGCGTAGCTCGCTTCGCTCGGTTTGCCGGGGCATTACTCGGTTCGCCGGGGGCGTAGCTCGCTTCGCTCGGTTCGCTCGTTTAAACCCCTTGTCTCTTCTTAAAAAAATCGAGGACCGGTTACGGTTTAGCGACCTTCCCCGAACGTATGCAGCTCGTGCAGACGCGAATCCGCTTCACCTTTCCTTCAACCAGTGCGCGGACCCGCATGATGTTGGGCTTGAAGACGCGCTTTGTGTGCCGCAGAGAGTGGCTGACGTTGGACCCCGTCCCGCTTTCCTTGCCACAGATGTCGCACCGTAGGCTCATGGCCCTGTCCTTTTCTCCCGTTGAGCTGCGGTAGGCTAACACGCCCGCGAGCCGCCTGTCAAGCCCCGTGACGTGCCTCGCGTCGGTCCCGGACTCCGCGGTCGGGGTGGCGGGGGGTCCGGCGCTGCGTTATAATCACCCGCGTCACCCGAGGGGAATCAATGAGCTACCAGGTCATCGCGCGCAAGTGGCGGCCCCAGGTTTTCGGCGAGGTCATCGGCCAGCAGCACATCTGCCGGATACTCCAGAACGCCGTCAACCAGGGCCGCGTCGGACACGCCTACCTCTTCGCCGGACCGCGGGGGGTGGGGAAAACCACCACGGCCCGCCTCTTGGCGAAAGCGCTGAACTGCGTGACGGGTCCCACGGCGGAGCCCTGCAACTCGTGCGATCAGTGCCGCTCCATCGCGTCCGGCGCCAACGTGGACGTCATCGAGATAGACGCCGCCTCGAACCGCGGCATTGACGAGATCCGGGCGTTGCGGGAAAACGTGAAGTTCGCCCCGGCGGGTGGCCGCTATAAAATCTACATCATCGACGAAGTCCACATGCTCACCCGGGAGGCCTTCAACGCACTGTTGAAGACGTTGGAAGAACCCCCCGAGCACGCCATGTTCGTTCTGGCCACCACCGACCCGGACAAGCTGCCCCCCACGATAATCAGCCGTTGCCAGCGGCTCACCTTCCGCCGCATCCCCACTGGCGAAATTGCCATGCTCCTGGAGCGCATCGCCCTCGAGGAGGGCTACGAGCTGGACCACGAGGCGGCGCTTCTGGCGGCCCGTTCCGCCGGCGGGGCTATGCGCGACGCCGAGAGCACCCTGGAGCAGCTCTTCGCCTACGGGGAGAAGCGGATTACCCTCCAAGAGGTGCGGGCCGTACTGGGCAAGGTCGGCGTGGACACCCTGGCGGAACTGACGGAGGCCGTTCTGGACGGGGACGCCGCGGCCGTCATCCGCTGCGTCACCGAGACGGTGGATTCGGGGATAGACCCGCGGGTTCTCGCCGAGGAACTCCTGGACCTCTGGCGCGACCGGTTCATACACTCCCTGGGCGGCGAGGCCGAAGGGCTGGCCGAGCGGTTACCCGCGGCATCGGAACGCGCCGTCCCGCCGGAAACATGGCTCTCGCTCCTGGCCCCCCTGCGCCGGGCCGTGGTGGAGCTGAAGCTCTCCCGCCAGCCGCGCCTAACCCTGGAGCTGGCGCTGGTGGAGCTATCCCGGCTGCCCAGGCTGATTTCCCTGACCGAGCTGGCCGAGCGACTGCGGGGTGTGGAGGGGGACAACCCGCCCGCCGCGCAAAAAAAAACTCTCCCCCCGACCGGTGAGGTAGTGGAAAAAACGCCTAGGGAGCGGGAAGATGGGACCTGGGAGGAGTTCCTCCCCCATCTGCGGAAGGCGAACACGAGCGTCGGGGCCTTCGCCGCGGAGGCCCGGGGGGTCCGCCTGGAGGACGACCGGCTCATCCTGGTCTTCCCCCCAGAGTTCAGCTTCCACCACCAGCAGCTCCGCAAGATGGAGAACGTGCGGGTCGTAGAGCAGGTCGCGACGGAGTTCTACTCGAGGCCGATAACCTTCGAAGCGCTCTTGGAGAGTCCGTCCAAGGACCGTGAGGGAGCGGCCGAGGAAACCGTTAAAGAGCGTCCGGCGGTCGGCGTTGACCTGGACGGCATTTCATCCAAGGACCGGCAGACTATCCAGAGGACGACCCAAGTTTTCGACGCCCGGGTGGTCAGGGTGGACGGGGAGCGTCGGGGCGAAACGTAGCGGACGCGATGGAGGTGACGGATGGCGGCCGGCGGCTTTGAGGGAATCATGGCCCAGGCCCAGCGGCTTCAGGCGAAGATAGCCGAGGTCCAGGCCAGGCTGAGGGAAACCTTCGTCGAGGGTCAGGCCGGCGGAGGTCTGGTGAAGGTCAAGATGAACGGGCGCCATGACGTCACCCGCGTGATGATAGAGCCGGGGGCCGCGAGCACCGGGGACGTGGAGCTCCTCGAGGATCTCATCGTGGCCGCCGTCGCCGACGCCCGGGTCAAGGCCGACGAGATGGTGCAGGAGGAGATGGCCCGGGCCGCTCAGGAGGTGGGAATACCCCCGGCCATCGCCGAGCAGATGATGGGCGGCGGTTTCTAAAAACGCGGCCGGCAGCCCGCCCGCATTGGATTTATCGCCGAAACTGGGCTATACTACCAACGGAATACACTGGAGCGCTCTATGAGCGACGAGCAAGAAATCCCCGTTGACGTGGCCGGCATCGCCTTCGACCCCAAGAAGAAATCGCCGGTGGTCATTCTGCGCGACGCCGCCGCCGAGCGGGTTCTGCCCATCTGGGTCGGCTCCTTCGAGGCCAACGCCATAATCGCCGAGAAGGAGCACGTAAAGTCGCCGCGGCCCATGACCCACGACCTGTTGAAGCGGGTGGTGCTCACCCTGGGCGCCGCCGTGGACCGCGTGGTCATCACCGAAATCCGGGACAACACCTTCTACGCCGAGCTGCACCTGATTTACGGCGAGGACGAGATTCTGGTGGACTGCCGCCCCTCCGACGGCATAGCCTTGGCTCTGCGATTCAACGCCCCGATCTTCGTGGCCGAATCGGTGCTCGCCTTCGAGGAGTCCAAGCAGCAGTCGGCCGTATTGAACACGGAGGACCTCTCCCGCTTCCTGGACGGCCTGACCCCCGACGACTTCGAGAAGCGCTGACGCCCACAAGGGGGCCGGTGTAAAAACGAGAACCGAAAGGTTCTTTTTTATTAAAGCCGGATTTTGGCTCGAACCGTGTCATTAAAACGAGAACCGAGAGGTTCTTTTTTTACATTGGAATAGAAGTCGTAGGGGGCCGACCGACGGCGCGCCGTTTAGGTCGGCCCGCGGGCGGGCCTAAAGGCCCGCACCTACATCATCGCAATCGTCGAGGCACAGGTCGGTACGTCCCCTCACCCTCTTAGGGAGAGGCAAGGGTGAGGGTAAGGCGCTAAAGCGGCGGGGATTAAAATCCCCACCCTACATTATCCCTCCTCCCTCTGGGGGGAAGCTCGCTTACGGGTCGGGGAGGGGGGTGAACAGGCGGGTGTGGACACCCGCCCCGACGGATTTTCGTAAATGTGCGGCGACACGAACAACCGGAGGGGCCGCTACCGCTTCAGCATCCCGATAATCTCCGGGATGACCTCGTGGAGGTCGCCCACGATGCCGAAGTCGGCGTAGTTGAAAATCGGCGCCCGCGGGTCCTTGTTGATGGCCACGATGTACTCGCTGGTCCGCATCCCGGCCAGGTGCTGGACCGACCCGGAGATGCCGCAGGCGACGTAGAGCTTCGGCCGGACGGTGCGGCCGGTCTGGCCCACCTGGTGGGGGTAGGGAATCCAGCCGGCGTCCACGGCGGCGCGGCTGGCTCCCACTGCGGCACCCAACGCCTCGGCCAGCTCGCGGATGAGCTTGAAATTTTCCGGCTTGCCCACCCCGCGCCCCCCGGATACGATGATCCGCGCGTCGGCGATGTTGACCTCGGGCTCTGAGGCGATGAAGCGCTTGAGGACCGCTTTGAGCTCGGCCTTGGACAGGGCTACGGTGTCCCGGACGAGCTGGCCCTCGTGGCCGGGCATCGGGACGGGTGTAAAAACCTTCGCGCGAACGGTGGCCATCTGGGGGCGATGGTTTGGGGTGATGATGGTGGCCATGATGTTGCCGCCGAAGGCCGGCCGGGTCTGGAGGAGGCGCCGGTTTTCCAGGTCAATGGCAAGCTCGGTGCAGTCGGCGGTCAGGCCGGTGTGGAGGCGGGTGGCCAGCGCTCCGGCCCAGTCGCGACCGTTGGCCGTGGCGCCGAAGAGAATTATCTCGGGACGGTGATACTCCACCACCTGGGCCGCAGCCTCGACGAAGGTATTGTTCGAGTAGCGCCCCAGGAGCGGGTGCTCCGCGAGGTGCACCACGTCGGCGCCGTGGACGATCAATTTTTTCACCAGGGGCTCGACGTCGTCGCCCAAAAGGAGGGCGGAAAGCGGCACGTCCAGGTCGTCGGCCAACTCCCGGCCCTTGCCGAGGAGCTCCAGGCTCACCGTGGCGACTTTTTTCGACTGCAGCTCGACCGCCACCCACACCCCGCGGTAATCCTCCAGGTTCACCCCGGCGACGGCGTCGGGGCGATCGAGGATGATGGCCTCGACGGGGCAGCTCTCGACGCAGGCCCCGCAGTCGGTACACCGCTCGTTCACCCGGGCCAGCTCCTCCGCCATCTCGAGGGCGCCGAAGGGGCAGACCTTCACGCACGCGGCGCAGCCGATGCAGAGCGTCTCGGAGATGCGCAGGTAGGGCATCAGCTTTCCTTCAAAATGCGGTTGTCCTCGAGCCACTTGACGAAGATGGCTGCGGCTTCGCGGGCCGGGGCTTCCGTCCTCTCGCCCCCGGAGGTTCCCGCGGCGGGGGTGAACACCCTTACCACCTGGGTGGGCGAGCCGGCCAGGCCGACCTCCTCCTCGCTCAACCCCAGCTTGTCGGCGTTCCAGACCGGAATCTCGGCCGTTTTGGCGCGTCGGAGACCGCGCAGGCTGGGCAACCGCGGCTCGTTGATGTCCTTCACCACGGTGACCACGGCCGGCAGCTTGGCCTCCAGGACCTCCCGGCCGTCTTCCAGAAGCCTGTCCACCTCGATCGTTCTGCCGTCGGGTCTTCCGATGCGGTTGATGTAGGTGAGCTGGGTCCAGCCGAGGCGCCGGGAGATGCCGGGGCCGACCTGCCCCGTGTCACCGTCAATGGCCTGCTTCCCGGCGAACACGAGGGTCGCCGTCGGGTCGAGCCGCTCGATTGCCCGGGCTAAAACGAAGCTGGTGGCCAGGGTGTCGGCACCGGCGAAGGCGGGATCGGAAAGGAGCACCGCGTCGTCCACGCCCATGGCGATGGCGTCACGCAGCACCGCCTCGGCCTGGGGAGGGCCCATGGTCAGGGCGGTTACCTTGCCCCCGTACAAGTCGCGCAGCTCGAGCGCCGCCTCAAGGGCATAGAGGTCGAAGGGGTTGGTGATGCTGGGCACGCCCTCGCGGATGAGGGTGCCGCGCAAC
The DNA here is from genome assembly GCA_026398675.1 of bacterium. Classification (NCBI taxonomy): domain Bacteria; species bacterium. Next base: position 5,833 of record JAPLSK010000343.1, read on the forward strand.
GGGTGAATCCTGACCGTGGCGACATCGGGGACCTGCTTGATGCAAACGACGTAATGCATACTAGGGCTTTCCGGCGTCCGGGTGTTCATTTGACGGGGGATTTGCCGGAGGCATAGCTCGGTTCGCCGGGGGCGTAGCTCGCTTCGCTCGGTTCGCTCGGTTCGCTCGGTTTACGGCTGCTCTAGGCTTCTTTCGAACCTGATAATAGCAGCGTCCCCGGAAGCGGGTCAAGGCGCTGCCGGGGGCACCTGGCACCTTTTTTGCGAACCTATGCAATCACGGTCCGACGCGCGCGAATGCGCCACTTTTCGCAACACCGTGGACACATTTACGGCCGCGCCGTCGCGGAACGCCGTCCGAGGATACGGTTGCGCCGCCCGAGGATATCCGATTTACGCCGACCTAGTGGAAACGGCTCCACCGGCGTGGTAAACCGCTCCGCACTCCTTGACCCGTCCCCCCCCAAGGCGTATAATCTCAACAAATAATGGAGGGGAAACCCCCGAGGACCAGCGTACGCGGATGGGTCAAAAAATTACAGGCCTCGTTTTGCTGCTGCTCTCCACTTGTCTGGCCGAGGCCGACGGGGAGCCCACCCTGACCGACCGGCCCGTGGAGGTCGTGGAGGTCGAATACCCAACCTCCGAATTCATCGCCGAAACGACCTACAGAGTCGGCGCGGACGACTTCCTGAAAATCACCATCCTCGGTTATCCCGATCTCTCCGGCTCCTACCACGTGGACCCCGAAGGTTATCTGAACCTCCCCTACCTGGAGGATTTCGTCGCCGTAGGGTACACTCCCCACGAGCTGCGCAAGAAACTGATCGAGGCCTGGACCCCCTATCTGGGCCATCCCCAAATCGGTCTCGAGGTTCTGGAATACTCAAGCTGCCGGGTATACGTGCTGGGTGAGGTGAAGGACCCCGGCCTGTACACCTACCGGGTGCGGATGAGCCTGATAGAAGCCCTGGCCGCAGCCAGCGGGTTCTCGGGCAACCCCGTGAAGAGCGAGGTCGCCATAATCCGCGTATTGCCGGACGTGACCCGCCTCTACCTGGTCGACGTGCGGGGCATCCTGGAGGAAGGTCTGGCGAACCTTGACGTGCCGCTGGCCGCCGGGGACATCGTTTACGTCCCCCGCACGTTCATCGGCGACTGGAACGAGTTCCTCAACAACATCGCCCCCACGCTGCGCGCCGTATTCGACGCGAACCGCCTCTACAACCTGGGCTGGTAGAGTGGAACAACCGATAGACCCAGGCCGCGGACGCGGCGCACCCAAGATATCCGAATACTTCCTCATTCTGCGGAAGCGGAAGTGGATTCTCATCTTCGCCGTGCTGTTTTCGCTCACGGTGGCCGCTTACCAATCCTACACCACTCTTCCGACCTATGTGGCGACGGCATCCCTGGTTCTCGAGACCTCGGGACAGAACACCGATTTCCTGGAGGGCTTTTACACATCCTTCCAGCCGTTCCGCCTGGAGACCGAGCTTCAGATAATCTCGAGCCGCTCCATCTGCCTGGGCGTGGTAGAGCGCCTGGACCTCGCCTTCCATCCACAATTACAGTTGCCCGACGGCGTGTTCTTCCAGGATCCTTTCGTCGAAATAGGCTTTCCCATCGGCAAGTACAAGGTGATCGAGAGCGAATCCGGTTTCTCGGTGATGGACGACGCGTACAACGTCATCGGCAAAGGTCTCTACGACCAGCCCTTCGTGTCGAACGACAGTCTTTTCGGCTTCACCCTCCACGATCCCGAACCCCACCCCAAAAGGATTATAAGCTTCCGGGTGACCAATCCCATCCAGGAAGCCGAGAGCATCCGTCAGTCCATCACCGTTCAACAGGCCAAAGACTCAAACGCGTTCATCATCAGCGTATCCAACACGGACCCGAAGCTGGTGGCCAAGCTTGCAAACGCCATCGCCGAGGTCTACGTGGATGAAAATCTGCGCTGGAAACAGGAGCGCGCCCGAAAGGCCCGGGAGTTCATCGGACAGCAGATCGAAGTGGCCGAAGTCAAGCTGCGGCTTACGGAGGACCTCCTCAGAGAGTACAAGGAAGAGCTGGGCACCGTGTCCTTCCCCGACGAAGCGAGGGAGCGCATTCGCCGCCTGAGCGTCGTCGAGGAGAACAAGAACATCCTGGAACGTGAACTCGCCGAGCTTGAGGGACAAAAAAGAATCGTCGGGAACTACCTCAATCGAGGTGAGCTGGACCAGGGCACTCTGACGGCCATCAGCTCCTGGCCCGCGTTCCAGATGGATCAGATGCTGGTCGAGCTCGTTCGGGAAGCCGGATCTCTTACGATCGAGAGAGAGCGTCTATCTCAAACCTCAGGCCCGCTCAATCCCCGACTGGACGAGATAGACCGCGAGCTGGACTCCATCGAGAACGACATCGAGAGTCAGCTCTCTTACACCATCTCCGCCGGTGCTCTCGGCATCTCCATCGAAGGCAAGAAATCCCAGATCGAACAAACTAGAAGTTCCATCGCCCAGTTGACCGGCGAGCTTTCCACCATGCCGCGGGAGGAAATGGAGCTCTCCATCCGTGAGCAAAAGAGCGACGTCGTGGCGAAAATCCACTCGCTGCTCCTCGAGCGGTACGAGGAGGCGCGCATCAACGAGAGCATGGAAACGGGCGACGTGCGCATCGTTGATCGGGCGATACGGCCCACGGCGCCGATGAGCCCCAACCACACGTCGGATCTCCTCCTCGGCTTGGTCGTCGGTCTCATCATCGGAATCGGCCTGGCCATGATCGTCGAAATGAACGACACGACGGTGAAGTCGGCCGATGAAATCGCCAACCTGACCGGCCTCACAGCGATCGGCACGATCCCGAAAGCGACCGAGGAGTTCGAGGAGCTCGGTGAGGGTCGCCTGATCGTTCTGGAGAACCCGCGTTCCCCCATCGCCGAAACGTACCGCATCATCCGGACGAACATCCAATACTTCAGCATTGACAAGGAGATCCGAGTCCTTTCCATCACGAGCCCCAGCAAGGGTGAGGGGAAAACCACGACCACGGCGAACCTGGGGGTGTCCATCGCCCAGCAGGGTCATAAAACCCTACTGGTGGATACCGATCTGCGCAAGGCGAAAATGCACCGTTTCTTCAACATCCCCAACACGCCCGGTTTCACCGAGCTCATTCTCGGGGACAGAACGGACGAGGACGTCATCCGATCCACCCGGGTCGAAAACCTCTTCGTCCTCCCCTCGGGGCACCCGCCGCCGAACCCCTCCGAACTCCTGTCCAGCCGCCGGACAAAGGATATCCTCGAACGATTCCGTCAGGAGTACGATAGGGTGATTCTGGACACCCCCCCCGTCCTGGCGGTGACCGATCCCGCCATCCTGGGATCCCTGGTTGACGGAACCATCCTGGTCATAGAATCCGAGTCGAGCGAGGCTGAGGCCGTCAAAGAGGCGGTGAACCTCCTGAGAAACGCTCGGGCTCAGATCCTGGGATTCGTGTTGAACAAAGTGGATCTCACCCGAACGTACAAATCGCACAGGTACTACCACTATTACTACCACCACGACGACGAAGCGGAGCGGTCCAAAGGTTCGATTTGGAAACGTTTCCGGGGCAAAAAGTAACCCTTTTCACCGCACTGACGAGTCGAGATCCGGGCGATCTGACTCGTCATATTATGGAAACGCCAAACGCCCTGGAATGGCTGACGGAGGAGCGACTCGCCCCGCTGACGGATTGGAAGCTCCACGTCGGGGGTTTGGCACAGGGCTTGCAAGTTGACATTCTTGTCTCCCTAAAGGAGAAAAGACGTCAGGAAGCCCGCTTGGAGTTGGTCCAAACCGCCCCGCTCCTGGACCTTCTGGCGGCGACGGTGGCGCTGCAACCGCTGGCCCTCAAGGGATTGGATTTCCGCGCGCGGCTGTACCCGCCCGCCACCCGACCGGCGGCGGACCTGGATCTCTACCTCGAGCGTCGAAAGATAGCCCGGTTCGCCGAGGCGGCGGAAAAAACAGGCTGGAGATTGGCCACCCGGGGACGGCTGGGGCGGCGACTCTGGCGGCGTTGGAATCACCTGATTTGGGGCAAGGACCAGCCTCTGCGGGAACCACTTCTTCGATCCCCACCTCCTGTCGGTGTACGATATCTGGCTGTTGTGTCCCGGACTCGATTGGGGTAAACTCTACACGCTGGCGCGCAAGGCGGGATTGGAACGGACGGTCTCCTTCGCCCTTGATTATCTCCGGTGCTACCCGACGGTGAGAAAGCTCGTCCCACCCGGAGAACCGCTCAGGCCGGGGCGAATCGGGAGGGAATTTTTCAGACAGGGGGCGGAAGGGGTACGGGCACGATCCAGGCTGATGGGGCTTTACCTCGCTGACCCGCGGATCCGCTCACTGACCTACATCCTCGGTCACCTCGGTGAATCACTAGGGTATTTTCTATGAAAACCTACGATCCCGACGCCGTGCCCGTAAAAGCGGGACGCATACCCTCCCAGGATGTGGATGGCGAGATTTTCGCCATCACCCCCGACGACGGCTTTCTCCACAACTTCAACGAGGTGGGGAGCCTCATCTGGAACCTGATAGACGGGAAACACAGCCTCGGCGAAATCGAAAGCTCCATCCTGGCGGAGTACGACGCGGAGCCCCATCAGCTCAGGAACGATCTAACAACGTTCTTCAAGGTGCTTGGGGAAAAAGGATTGGTGGAGTACGCGCGCTGACCTCCACCACGCGCGTTAAAAAAAGGCGGCTCACGACAGAATGAAAGACGGGGTTGCAGAATCGAATGTCTTCTCGAATCTCCGCTGGAAAGCCTTCCATCGCCACATTCCGTATATCGTCACATTCGAGCTTACCTACCGCTGCAACCTCAAATGCACGCACTGCTACCTGACGCCGGGCGACCCCCACGAGGAGGAGATGCCGGCCCTGAACTGGATCCGAACAATCCGCGAGCTCGCCGACCTGGGAACCTTTTACGTGACGGTCACCGGGGGGGAACCGACCCTGTACCCGGGCTTCTGGGACATCCTGGACGAGCTGCACCGGCGGGAAACGGTAATCCGCGTCTTCACCAACGCCACGACCCTGACCGAGGAGGACGTTGACCGGCTGATCCGCTGCGGGGTCCGCTACGTCGACATCTCCCTCCACGGGCCGGACGCCGCCACGCACGAGGCGATTACCCGCACACCCGGCAGCTTTTCCCGGACAATCGAGGCCGTAAAAAGGCTCCGGGCGGCCGGCGTATACGTCAACCTCAAAGGGTGTCTCCTGCGGTCGAACTTCAGGCGCGTCAACGAGCTGGACCGCTTCATGTTGTCGTTGGGCGGTCAGCCGATGATAAGCTCGACCATCACCCCGGCCAACGACGGCGGTACGGGACCCCTCGAGACGGCGCTGAACACCGAGGAATACTGCTTCATCTACGACAACTATTACCGAGAGGATAACGAACCGACGGAAACGGGGAAGGAAAGGATTCTACCCGTGATGGGCTGCACGGCCGGCTTCTCGACCTTATCCGTCGCACCCGACGGGGAGGTGTTTCCCTGTCTGCAACTGCGGGTCTCGATGGGGAACGTCCGGCGGAACACCTTGAGGAGAATATGGCATCATGCCCCCCTGAACTTGTACTTGAGCGGGCTGATGCAATTAGCCCCTCCGGGCTGCCTGGGGTGTGAGCTCGCCGACTCTTGCATGCGCTGTCCCGGTCTGGCCCTCATCGAAACCGGCAGTCTCTGGAAGCCTTCACCCAGCGCCTGTCAGGCGGCAAGCAATTACAAATCCGCCCATACTCTCCACCTTTCACGAAAAGGAAACGGAAATGAGCAAGAAGAGCTACATCCCACCGAATCTAACCAGTGAGAGAATATTTCAGGAGGCATCCATCAGGTGTGAGTATGCAGGGAGAACCATACTAACTTGTCAAAAACACACGGGATGCTTCTACAGAAAAAACCCAGGCCAGTGTACGATCTATCAGTTTGCTTCGTAACCAGATGCTTTACACCCCTGGTTGACCCGAAATGTCCTCGACCCTAACCGGACACCTTAGCCATAGAAGGTCTTATTACACATAACCTGAAAGCCGGGCTCATAGCGGAAGCGCTGCGAATGAGCGGTCCCCGATGGGTGATGAGCCGTGGCCGATGCCACGGTGAATTGATACCCGACGGGGCCGAAATTCTCCTGGAGCCCTTCGGCAAAACGCTTCCCCGGCTGGGCGAGATCGCGGCCTATATAAATCCCGACGGCCTCGAGGTCGTCCACCGCCTCTGCCACCGGGACGCAGGCGGCTGGTGGGGCAACGCGGACACGGTGCTGGCGATGGAGCGCACCGGAAACCTTATCGGCCGCGTCACGGCCCGCCGGTGGAAAGGCTCCGTCCGCGGCGTGAAACCGATGCCCGCCAGGGCCGGGCTGGCCTGGCTCCTACACGGTATCTACCACCGCACCCACGGTTTCTTCGGCGCCGGGGGGCGGATTACTTTGCAGCTTGTCCAATGGCTTAAACCACGACTCTACCCCACCCCATGAGGATATGAACCACAACGAACTGGCCAGAAAACTCAAAGAGGGTCCGGCGGTTTTCGGCGTCATCGGCCTGGGATACGTGGGACTGCCCCTCGCCCTGGAGTTCGCCGAGGCCGGCATCCGCGTCGTCGGATTCGACATAGACCCGACGAAAGTGGAGTTTCTCCGAAAAGGCGAGAGCTATATCCAGCAGATTCCGGCCGGTCGGATTAAACCGTACGTGGACGGCGGCCTCCTCACCGCGACCGGCGACCTCGACCGCCTGGGCGAAGTTGACGTCATCGCCATCTGCGTGCCCACACCGCTGGACGGCCACCGACAGCCAGACCTGAGCTTCGTCGAGACCACGTCCCGGGACGTGGCCGGTCGGCTGAAAAAGGGGCAGGTGGTGATCCTCGAGTCCACCACCTATCCCGGCACCACCCGGGAGGTCGTCCTGCCCATACTCGAGAAGGGGTCGGGCCTGAAAGGCGGGACGGACTTCTTCCTCGCCTTCTCCCCGGAACGGGAGGACCCTGGCAACAAGGACTACCGGACCCGGACGATTCCCAAGGTCATCGGCGCGCTGACTCCGGCGGGGCTGGATCTGGTCAAGGTCTTCTACGGCCGGGTCTTCGAACAAACGGTCCCGGTGTCCAGCCTGGAGGTCGCCGAGATGACCAAAATCTTCGAGAACACCTTCCGGGCCGTGAATATCGCCCTGGTCAACGAGCTGAAGATGCTGGCGCTGCGCATGGGGGTCAACCTGCACGAGGTGATAGACGCCGCCTCGACGAAGCCCTTCGGCTTCATGCCCTTCCGCCCGGGACCGGGCCTCGGGGGGCACTGCATCCCCATAGACCCCTTCTACCTCACCTGGAAGGCCCACGAGTACGAGTTCAGCACCCGTTTCATCGAGCTGGCCGGCGAGATAAACACGGGGATGCCGCGTTTCGTGGTGGAGCGCACCGCCGAGGCGCTCAACCACGCGGGCAAACCGCTCCAGGGCTCGAAAATCCTCATCCTCGGTATTTCCTACAAGCCCGACATAGACGACATGCGGGAAAGCCCCGCCGTTCCGGTCATGGAGGGTCTCCTCGAACGCGGCGCGAAGGTGGACTACCACGACCCGTACATCAAAAAAATGCCCGCCACGCGCCAGACCGAGCTGCGTCTGCAGAGCATCCCCCTGAAGGATTACGCCGAGCTTAAAGCCTACGACGCCGTGGTCATCGTGACCAACCACTCCGACTACGATTACCGGGAGGTAGTCCGATGCGCGGCCCTCGTCGTGGACACGCGGAACGCCACCGCGGGAATCCCCAACGATGGGAACGTGTGGCTGGCCTAGGTTTTTCACTTTGCAAGTTGATAAAGCGGCGAGAAGGGCGGTCTTGCGGGTAGGACCCCCTTTTTGTAATATCACCTGGATAATCCGGCTCCAACCGCCGCGAGGCCGGTTAAAAAAGACATGGAAATACTCGCCGTCATCCCCGCCCGGGGCTCATCCAAGGGCCTGGAGCGGAAGAACCTCGCCCCCCTGGGAGGGCGGCCGCTGTTAGCCTACACGGCCGACTGCGTCCTGGGAGCCGTCCATCCCCTGCGGGCGGTTCTTTCCACCGAGGACGACGAGATAGCGAGCCTCGGACGCCGCCTGGGCCTCGATGTCCCCTTCCGGCGCCCGGACGATTTGGCGAGAGACACCTCCACCTCCCTGGAGGTTCTCCAGCACGCCCTGGCCAGCCTGCACGCCGACGAAGGGTACGCCCCGGAATGGGTGGTGCTTCTTCAACCGACCTCCCCGCTGCGGACCGCCGCCCACCTGGACGCCGCACTGGACCTGCTTTTATCCGGGGGGTTCGATTCCCTGCTCTCGCTGAGCCCCATGCGCCAGAACCCGGCCTGGGCCTACCGCGTCACCGGAGGGCTGGTCGAGGCGATCGAACGGGAACGGCCCGACCGCCGTCAAGAGCTGCCCGATTTTTACTACCCCAACGGGGCGATTTACGCTACCTCCCCGGAGCTTTTGGCCGCCGACCGCCTTCTCGGCGACCGCTGCGCCGCATTCGTGATGGAGCCCTGGGAGTCGGTGGACGTGGACGACGCCTGGGACATGGCGGTGGCCGAGGCCGGGCTCATCCACGCCAAGAGGGCCGCGCGATGGTAGCCGCCTTCAGGGTGGGCGGGCGCCTGCTGGCGCCGGGAGTACCGGTGTACATCGTCGCCGAGGGCGGAGTGAACCACGACGGCGACCCGGAGAAGGCCCTGGAGCTCGCCGTCGCCGCCAAGGAGTGCGGAGCCGACGCGGTCAAGTTCCAGCTCTTCACCCCCGAAAATCTCGTCGCCGCAGGCGCGCCCCCGGCGCGTTACCAGCGGAAAAACGCCGGCGGGAAGGACCAACTGGCCATGCTCGAGCGGCTGAAGCTCACCGAGCGGGACTTCGCGCGGGTAAAATCACGCTGCGATGGGCTGGGCCTGGACTTCATCCTTTCGGCCTTCTCCGAGGATGACGTGCGCGCCGCCGCACGGCTGGGCGTGCCGGCGCTGAAAATCGGCTCCGGCGAGCTCACCGACCCCTTCGTTCTGGACGCCGCGCGGCATACCGGGCTCCCGCTCATGGTCTCCACGGGGATGGCGAATCTGGAAGACGTCGCCTGGGCCGTGGACCGCCTGGGGGAAGCGGATATTCTCCTCTTCCATTGCACCAGCTCATACCCAGCCCCGTTGGAAGAGCTGAACCTGCGCGCCCTGACCGCCCTGCACGACCGCTTCGTCCGCCCCGTGGGCCTCTCCGACCACAGCCCGGGCACCCTGGCCGCATGCCTGGCCGTGGCCCTGGGCGCCTGCGCCGTGGAGAAGCACTTCACCTTGGACACCGGCGGCCTCGGCCCCGACCACGCGGCCAGCCTCGACCCGGCCGGTTTCCGGGAACTCATCCGCGGGATACGCAACGCGGAGCGCATCCTGGGCGATGGGGAAAAACGCGCGACCCCCGCGGAGGAGAACACCCGGTCGGTAGCGCGCAAGGGCCTGCGAACGACGCGGAGACTGGAGACGGGTCACCGCCTGGCCCCGGGGGATTTAACCGCCAAGCGCCCGGCGGTGGGCCTGGACCCCCGCGGGGTGGAAGGTCTGTACGGGAGAAGAATCAAAGGAAAGCTGGACCCGGATCAACCCCTGACCGAAGACGATCTGGAGTAATCGAAGCCTTTTTTAAAGAGGGGTGAGCGTGGAGTACGAAATCTACGATACCGCTCCCGATTCGCTGCCCACCGAGGCCATCCGGTTGAGGAGCGTGGCCTCCATCCACCGCCGCTTCGGCAACGCGGACTTCGCCGGCTGGACCATTGCCAACCTGGGTCTGGCCTCGGGGGAACGGGTCTTAGACATCGGCTGCGGGGTGGGACAAATAACGGTTCCGCTCGCCCGGGCGGTGGCGCCGGACGGCCACGCCAAGGGGATAGATAACGAACCGGACTACGCGGCGGCCTGGGACGCCCTCGACAAGGGCGACCTGCCGATCTCCTTCGACCTCTGGCGGTGGGAGGCTCCCTGGCCCTGGCCCAACGGCTCCTACGACGCGGCGGCGTCCAATTTCACCCTTACCATCATGCCCGATCTCGACCTCGCCGTGAGGGAAATCGGACGGATCCTCCGCCCCAACGGCCGGTTGCTCGTCACCGGTTCCGCACCCGACGACCAGGCCGAGTTCATGCAGATGCACTGGGAGCTGGTGGGGGAGCACCCCACCGCCGAGATGGCCGCCCGTGGGAGGGACATGACCACCGAGATCCTGCCGCTCCTGGACGAGGTCTTCGGCCCCGGGAAACGGATAGACTTCGCCAACGATCTGAGCTTCCCCCGGCCCCAGGACGTGGCCGAGTTCTACGCGACCGGTAAGCTCTATGGGCTCCTGGCTACCGACCCCCGCACGCGCGACGATCTATTGGACATAATTTTCCACGCCGCCGAGGAGCACATCGCCAAGCACGGCACCTACGTCGTCAAGCGGCGGCTCCTGGGCGGTCTCTACATCAAGAAGCCCTGATTTGACGCAGCGGCGGATTGCCATCCTCACCGGTTGCCGCTCCGATTACGGCCTGCTCCGCCCCTTCATCCGGCGGGTGGAGGGAGAGCCGGGGGCCGAGTTGTTGCTCTACGCGGCGGCCGGTCACCTCTCCCACTCACGCGGGATGACGGTGGAGGAGATACGCCGGGACGGGTTCGAGCCGGTGACCCTGGCCCCGGTGGTCGAGGATGACGACACCCCGGCGGGCATGGCGGAGCTGGCCTCCCGCGTGACCGGGGAGCTGGCCCGTCTCTGGCGGCGGGACCGGCCGGACTGGCTCGTCGTCCTGGGGGACAGGGTCGAGGTGCTGGGCGCCGCCGTGGCGGCCTGGTACTGCCGCGTACCCCTGGCCCAGTTTCACGCCGGGGACCTCTCCCTGGTGGACGACGGGCCGCGACACGCCGTCAGCCGTCTGGCCCACCTGCTCTTCCCCGCCACCCGATCCGCGGCGGAAAGACTGCTCGCGTGGGGGGAGGAGGCCTGGAGGGTGCACCCGGTGGGTTCCCTGGCGGCCGATCGAGTCCTCTCCAGCCCGCCCCTCGACCCCAAGGAGCTCCGCGAACTGGGCGAACGGGTGGGCCTGAACCTGGACGGCGATTTCCTGGTGCTGCTGTACCACCCCCTCCCCGGAGAGCCGGAGAAGACGGCGAAGGGACTTACGGCGTGCCTGGAGGCGCTGGACGCCGCCTCGCTCCCCACCCTCGTCCTCCACCCCAACGCCGACGCCGGGGGACGACCGATAGTCGAGGAGCTGGAGCGGTGGGTGGGGCGTGAACCGCACCGCGCGCTCCAGACCAGTCTGGCGCCGGAGTCGTTCACCGAAATCCTGCGCCGGACGCGGGCCCTCGTGGGCAACTCCTCGGCGGGGATCATCGAGTGCTCCGTCCTTGGAACGCCCGCGGTCAACGTGGGACCAAGGCAGAAGGGCCGCGAGCGCGGGGCCAACGTCCTCGACGCCGATTCGGACCCCGGAGAGGCGCGGAGGGCGCTCGAAAAAATCCTCGCCGAGGCGGGCATCCGCGAACGGCTCCTCCGGAAGCCCTCCCCATACGGCGACGGCGGCGCAGCGCAGAAGGCCCTGGCGAAACTTTTGGAAACCCCGACCGACGAGACCCTCCTGGATAAAACGCTCTCACTTTAACTGAGAGGTACTATGGTGGCCAGAAAGGAGACAAGGGGTTTAACCGAGCGAAGCGAGCTACGCCCCCGGCGAAACCCCTTGCCCCTGAAAAATCTCTTCCTATCCCCCACCGACGGGCTGCGCCGGGCGATGGAGGTGATAGACGCCGGACGGTTGGGGATGGCTCTGGTGGTGGACTCCGACGGCAGGCTGCTGGGCACGCTAACCGACGGCGACGTCCGACGTCACCTGCTCGGGGGAGGCGGCCAGGACGATCCGGTGGTGAAATTCTACTGCCGCAAGCCGGTGACGGCGACGACGGGGTACGACCGCGCCGGGCTCGCCCTCCTCGCGCAGACCCGGGGAATCAAGCTCATCCCCCTCATCGAGGACGGACGGCCTACGCGGCTCCTGACCCCGGCCGACCTGGAGGGGAAGGACCAGCCGGCGATACTGGGCGGCGCGCCCGCCTTCCGGGAGCCCATCCCGGTGGCCAGACCCACCCTGCCCGAATTCGAGGAGATATCCGACGAGATCCGGGCGGTGCTCGCGAGCGGGATAATAACGAACGGTCCGCAGGTGGAGGCCTTCGAGCGGGAAGCAGCGGCGTGGATGGGGACGGAGCCGGAGAAGGTGGTCGCGGTATCGAGCTGCACCATGGGGCTGGTCCTGGCCCTTTCCCGCATCGAGCCGCCGGGCGAGGTGGTGATGCCCAGCTTCACCTACTTCGCCACGGGGCTGGCGGCGACGTGGAACGCGCTGACGCCGGTGTTCGTGGACGCCAGGGCCGACGACTTCAACGTGGATGCCGGGGCGGTGTCCAAGGCCATAACGGATAAAACAAACGGCGCGCCGTCGGCCATCGTCGGCGTGTACATCTTCGGCTGCCCGCCCCCGGTCGCCGAGCTGCGCGAACTGGCCGACCACCACGGGATACCGCTGATTCTTGACGCCGCCCATGCCTTCGGCGCCGACCAGGACGGCACGCCGGCCGGGCGCTTCGGCGACGTCGAGGTCTTCTCCCTCTCGCCTACTAAACCGGTTACATCCGGGGAGGGCGGCCTGATCGTCTGCCGCGAGGAGACGACCGCCGCCGACTTGAGGCGCCGCCGGAACCTCGGTCTTCTGGACTCGGCCACCGATCCCACCCGGGGGTTGAACGGCAGGATGAGCGAGCTCAACGCCGTGCTGGGAAGGGCCTCTCTCCGGCACCTGGTGAAAAACCTGGAAACGCGCCGTCGGCTGGTCCAGGTTTACTATGACGAGCTGGGGGACACCCCCGGTCTGGGATTCCAGAAGCTGCCGCCCGGCGCGGTTTCGACCTTCAAGGACTTCGCCGTCGTCGTGGATTCCGACAAGTTGGGGATGACGCGCGACGACCTCGCTCAGGGGCTCGCCGCGGAGAACATCGGCACCAAGAAGTACTTCTCGCCACCGCTGCACCTCCAGCGCCGTTTCGCCGGCCTCTCCCGGACGGCGGGGACGTTGAGGGTAACCGAGAATCTCGCGGAGAACGTGCTCTGTCTCCCGCTCTACTCCCACCAGGCCGAAGAGGACGTCCGGCGGGTGGCCGCGGCGGTGAAGCGCCTCGCGGCGCACGCGGAAGAGGTTGACCGACGGCTGACCGAGTTACGTAGAGAATGGGAGTAACCATCAGCATCTTTGAGCCGGAAGCCGGGAGACCGCTTTCGGCCGTTTTTTCCCCAGGGCCGAGTTTTCCGGGGAACAGTACACCCGAGGTCGGGATTGCCCACGGGTAAAGATAAACCGAGCCGCCTCTGGAGCGACACGTTCTGGATGTCCGCCGCCGGCCTGGTCAGCGCCGGCCTGAGCATCGTGCGCGCCCTCCTCCTGCCGAAAATAATAGGCAATCCGGCGCACTACGGGCTGCTTCTCGTCATCAACCTCATCGTGGGCTACGGGGCCTACGCCCATCTCGGCGTGACGCTGGGCATCTACCGCCAGATTCCCTACCTGCGGGGGGCGGGAACCCCGGAGGAGGAAATCGCCGATCTGCGCAACTCCTCCCTGGGCTTCGTGCTCCTGATGGGGCTCGTGGCTATTCTCGCCGCCTTCCTTTTCGGCTGGACCCAGATAGAAGAAGGCACCCTCCTCGGGTTCGCCATCCTCGGCGCCGGAGCGGCCCTGGTCCCCTTAAGGAACCTGACGGCCATTCTGACGAACTTCTACCAGGCCGAGGGACGGTTCCGCTTCCTGGCCGTCCTGGAGTTCTTCTACTTCCTCTCTTCCGTCGGTCTCACCCTCCTGGGAGCCCAGTTCTTCGGGGTTCTCGGCGCCGCCGGGGCCCTGATAATCGTGGAAATCGTCTTCGTCGTCATCTACTGGAGCCGGACCGGCTACCCCCGTAGGTTGCGGCTGGTACCCCATTTCAACTGGTCGAAAATTTTCCGGGTGATGCGCGTCGGACTGCCGCTGACCATCGTCGTATTCCTTCGCTTTAGCCTGGAGAGCGTGGACAAGCTGTTCATCGCCCGGTTCATAGGCGGCGTTGACCGGGGTTTTTTGAACCTGGCCGCCACGGTGGGGATGCTCATCATTCTGGTCCCGGGCAAACTTGGCATCGTCCTCAACCCGGAACTGGCGCGCAGCACCGGCGCCGGCGAAATCGGCGAGCTCAGGCGCCGTCTGGTGACCTACACCGAGGCGACCGCCTACGTGGGCGCCCTGATAGCTGGATTGACGGTCATTGGCGCGAGGACGGTCCTGGCGGCCTGGCTGCCCGCTTACGCCCCGTCTCTGGCGCTCATAGACCTCTACGCGCCCCGGATGGCCTTCTACGCCATCATCACCATTGCCGGGAACACCCTCATCAATCTCCTCATTGAGCGCCGGCGCGTCGGGCTGTGGATCGGGATGCAGATCGGCATCCTGCTCCTGGCCGTCGCGGGTTGCATCCTGGCCCTGTTCCGCTTCGGGTCCAGCTGGTCCATCGTGATGGTCGGCACGGTTGCCATCATCCTCAACTCCCTCCTCATCAACCACTTCGCCGCGAAAGAGGTGGGGATGAATCTGCGGGAGAGATTGGGCTTCCTCCTGCGACTCCTCTTGCCTCTGGGTTACGTCGGCGTGCTCGTGGAGGGGCTGAAGTTTGGATTGACCTACATCGAACACTGGCCTCCATTCTTGCGCCTGACAGCCGGAGCTTGCGTCTTCCTCGTCCTCGCGCTGCCACTCATTCTTTACGGTGAGCACCGGTTGGGGCTTTTCAAGATGTTGAAGGTCCGGCTCCATGAACGCCTGCTTCGACCCCGCGGTGAGTCTGATGATTAGGGCGCCATCTCTTTTGGGTCTGGCCGGTTACGTCGCTCCGGGTGCGCTCGGGCGGGAGATTGACCACCAGAGGCGCATCGGCCGCGAACCGACCGTGGCGGATTTGCTCCCGGGCGTGCTCGGCGCGTCGGTGCTGAAGGTCTGCCGGGACAAAGGTGTCGTCGTGACGACCTCCGATGAGGTTCTGGGGCGGGAGGGAATCCGCCGGGTGGACGCCGAGTCCAAGGAGCTCACCGACCGTGTGTTCGAGGCCCTCGGTCGGGACGACGTGACGCGGGTCATCTGGCACCTCTTCTACTGGTATGGTTTACGCCGGTTATGCTTGGGCGCGGCGATTCTGGATTCGGCCCTGACCGGGGGCGTCTACACGACCACTCTCCTGGGCGGGGATGAGCTCCTGGCAGGCGTTCTCGATGAGGTTTGCCGGGGAAAAGGCGTCCGCTACACCTCGCCCGGCACGGCCCACATTCCCTTTGCCCGCCGTCTACGCACCTCCCGGGTCGGTGTGAGTCAGCGTTTCATCCTGAACGAAGGGTTGGCCCGTCGGCTCAAGCTGGCGCTGTCGCTTTCGCGTTCCTTGGGAAGGCGCCGGAGGGCCGAACCAACGGACTGCCTGATTCTGACGACCCTGCCCCACGAGAGGGCGACCTGGCGGCCGTTGTTGGAAAAATTGCCCGGAGAGGTTCGGGTCGGGCTTGTGACGACATACCGGGTGAAGCAACGCGCGCTTCCCCCCGCCGTCCGCCGGTACGACCTCGACGCGTGGGTCCGGTTCAAGCGTCTCGGTGAATGGATTGGGAACTACCGGAGTTACTGGAAGATCGGACCGGAGCTGCCCCGCATTCTGCCCCGCCTGCCGTGGCGGGGGCTGGACCTGGGTGAGTTCGCCCGGGGTTGGCTCCTGTACACGATTCGACAGTATCTATGGGGGTTGATTCCCCGGGCGGCGGCGCTCGAGGAGCTGATCGAAGCGGTGAAGCCGGGGGTGCTCGTCTGCCTGACGGAGCGCAACGAGCTCGTCAACCTCGCCTTCCGAATGGCCGCCGCGAGGGGGATTCCCACCCTGGCGATCGAATCCCACGACATGATCTGGGACTCGCCGCTCTTCGGACGGATGGAAGCGGACAGGCTGGCGGTGAGCGGCGCGTACTCGGAAAACATTTACGCCAAGAACGGGGTCCCCCGGGAGAAGTTGGTCGTCACCGGTCAACCCTCCTTCGACGGGCTTGCCCGGTACCGGGAAAAAGAACCCGTCGAGAAAGAGACCGATGAACGCCTGCTGGTCGTCATCACCCAGCCGCCCGACGTCGCGCTCACCGAGGACATGCGCCGGGAGATGCTGCGGGGGGCCTTCCTCGCCGGTCGAGAGATACCCCGGCTTCGTGTGTCGGTCAAACCGCACCCCCGCGACGACCTCCGGAACCTGCGCCTGGTTCTATCCGAACTTGGGGCGCCCCGGGAGGCGCTCCTGCCCAAGAAGCTGGATTTATACGGTTTGTTGGCTTCCGCGGACGTCATCCTGACCGCGTTCTCCACCGTGGGCGTGGAGGCGATCATGCTAGGGCGACCGGTGGTGGTATTCAAGGCCGACGAAAGGCCCGCGGTACTGCCCTACGTTGATTCGGAGGCGGTTCTTCGGGCGGGTGACGCGGAAGGGATTGCGCGAACGATAAAACGGGTCTTCGAGGGAGAATCTCTACAAAAACTGGCCCGGGGTCGCGAGGACTACATCGCCCACCACGAATGCGCGGCGGACGGGGGCTCCACAGCCAGGGTGGTCCGGCTCATCCGCGAAATGCTGAACGGGGAAGGTCGTGCCGGGATATAGGGTGCTTTGCGTTTCGATGCTGATGCCCTACCCCCCGGTGGGCGGGGGGGAGAGCAAGTTTTTCCATCTCCTGCGCGAGGTTTCCCGGTTCCACGAGGTGGACCTCCTCCTCTTCCCACCCGCCCCGCCCTCGCAAGAGGACATTGACGGTTTGCGCCCCCATGCCCACAGTATCAGAATCGAACCGTTCCGACACCGACCGGACTGCCGGGACATACTGCGCTCCCTCGTAAGTCCATTTCCCCTGCCCCTCTCTTTCTTCCGTAATTCGCCCATCCGGGGTGCGGTAAAGCGGGCTCTCGGCGATGAAAAATACGATCTCTTGCACGTGGAGGGGTGTTTTCTCGGCTACTCCGTCGTGGGCCTGAGGACGCCGCCGCGGCTGATCGTCCCGCACGACGCCTATTACAGAAATTATATGGAAAACCTTAAAATGGCTCCCTGGCGCAAAAAGCCGCCCCTCGCCATTGACTTTATCAAGTTCCGACGCATCGAGCCGCGTCTGTACGGTTATTACGACGCCGTGGGGATGTGCACCACCGTGGAAGCCCACGCCGTGATGAAGCTGAACCCCAGCCTGCACGTGGGTGTCGTTTCCAACGGCGTTGATATTCCGGCAGCGGCTCGCCAACCACGGGCCGAGGAATTCCCCAGCCTCGTCTTCAGCGGTTCCTTCGACTACCCCCCCAACGAGGTGGCGGCGCTGAGACTCCTCACGCGGATAGCCCCCCCGCTCCGCATGAAGTGGCCCGGGCTTCGAATTTTCATCGTGGGAAACCGCCCCACCCGTCGCATGGAGTGGGCCGCCGCCGGTAATCCCGGGAATGTCGTCACCGGCCGGGTGGAATCGGTGTCGGAGTGGATTGCCCGGGGATCGGTGTACTGCAGCCCTCTATCCTACGGCGTGGGCTTCAAGAACAAGGTGCCGGAGGCCTGGGCCGCCGGTAAACCCCTCGTGGCCACCCCTAAGACCATGGAGGGGATCGAGTTCATCCCCGGTCGGGACGCCCTGGTGGCCGAAACCGATGCCGATTTGGTCCGCGCCTGTGCTATGCTTTTGGAAGATGCGAATTTGCGCGGAAAAATCGGGGAATCGGGCAGGAAACGGGTTGACGAACGGTACAACTGGCCGTTCCTGGCCAAATATCTCCTCGAGCTGTACGACTACGTAGCCGCCCGACCGGATAACACGCGATGAACCTTTCACAACCAGGCATATTCCAAAGGGCCAACGGGCGACTGCTGGAATACGCCCGTCAACACCGCAATCTCACCGCGTGCGCGTTTCTGGCGATGGCATATCTGGTGGCATGTGCGATCCTGCACCTGCCTTACTACTTCGTCGGCCTGCTCGTGGTGGGCATCATCGTCCTGGGCATCTCCCTGAAGTACCCCTTCGTCGCGTATCTCGGTTACATTTTCGTCGTCAACTTCCTACCTTACGGCTTTCTCGGGTCGGATACATTCACCCTGGCCAAAATCGGGGGGGTGTTCCTCCTCGCCGTGACCATCGCCGTAACGGCGATCAGGACACCGGAGTATGGGCAGCGGATCAAACGGGCCTTCGATAAACGGGGCATCGCGGTCCTCATCCTGATCGCGGCCGGCTCAATCTCGACCATCGTCAGCCACAACCCCCGGTCGGAATTCTTCGAGCAGCACTTTCAATTCCTGGCCCTCTTCGCCTTGACGCGCATCTACGTGGACACGGAGAAGCGGTTATGGTGGTTGCTCGTGGTGATTCTTTTGGCCAGAGGTTTGGACAGCGCGCTGGGGTTGTACCAGTATCTCACCGTACCAGACTGCGGAAGAATCGCCGGGAATTTTATAGATCCGAACGAGTACGCCTGTTACACGCTGGTCGCGCTTCCAATCGCGGTTTACCTCAGCAACTATCAAAAGAGCGTGGTTCGCCGGGTCTTTTTTATCGCGCTGGCCTTCCTCACGTTCGCCGCAGTTGTCATCTCCTTCTCCCGCGCCGGTTTCGTCACGCTGGCGCTCATCCTCGTGTTAATTTTAATAATACCGGTGATAAAACTGAGATACCGCTTGATTCTTTTAATCCTCACCGTCTTGATAATCATCGCGGTCATCCCTTTCGAGTACTGGTCGCGGGTTGAAACCCTAAACTCCCTTTTCGAGAACGAGAATATGGAACGATCGGTGATGGTCAGAAAACAACTGATGGACACCTCCATCCACTTGTTTTTGGAAAATCCGATCTTCGGTGTGGGATACATGCAGTACCGAACGGCCCCCGAAAAGCTGCTTGGCGGTTACATCATAAAGCGAAGGCGCCTAACGGAGCACTCGGCGATCTTCCAGATCCTCGTCGAGTTCGGTCTGATAGGATTCATCCCCTTTGTGATTCTAATCATCCTCACCTTACGGTCAGGATTTCGCGCGATGAAGCTCGCCAAGTCGGCCGGTGACCAGGGGATTCGACTCCTGTCCACGGCGACGGTGGTGTCCCTTGTCTCCTTATTGATATTCAGTTTCATGTTGGGGACTTATACCAAATATCTTTATCTTTACATCACACTACCCATGGTGGCTTACGACATCGCAGTCAAAAAGCTGTCCCGCCCGGCAAAAGAGCGGGAGGTGGCAAACGAAGAGCACCTCGATTGAAGCCTGGTGTGAGCGCCCTTCGGTTCTTCACGCCATCGGGCCGTGGTGCATGGCCGGAGCCGAGAAGCAGCTCGCAAACATCGCCGGCCGGATGGCGAAGATGGGATGGCGGGTGGAAATAGTGGTCCTGGGTGAGGAGTGGAATGAAACCGTCACCCGAATCGCGAACCCTTGCCCCGTCGTAACCCTGCCGAACCGCCCCCGGGGGCCGGCCCGTCTCCGGGCCCTGGCGGAGAAGCTGGAACGGGAAGACTGGCCGCTGGTGGCGGGTCAGCTATTCTCGGGGAACCTCTACGCCGTGGCCGCGGCCCGCAGGACCGGCAGAAAAGCGATTGTCTTCGAGGGGGGGTTGGAACCCTGGAAGCGCTGGTATCACCTGACGGCCTGCCGGTGGTACTGGCGGAGGGCGGAGTTGATCGAGGTCAACTCCCGGGCGGTGGGAGGGATGGTTCTCGCTCGGGGCGGCTCGGAATCCAAGCTCCGGGTCATCCACAACGGCATCGAAGCCGGGCCGCACGTGACGGACGACGAGCGTACGGAAGCCAGGCGGAAGCTCGGGCTGACCTCGGGGCCGGTGTTGGTGATGGTGGCCAACCTCCGCCATCCCAAGGATCCCCAGACCCTGGTGAAAGCGACCGCCCGCCTGAAGAACACCCACCCCGGAATCCGGACCCTTTTCGCCGGCGAAGGCCTCCTCCGCCCCGAGGTCGAGGACCTCATCCGGAAGCTGGGGCTCGGGGAGGAGGCGCAGCTTTTAGGCCGGACCGAAGACGTGAGGGGTGTGCTGGCCGCGGCGGACGTCTTCTGTCATTCGAGCCTCTCCGAAGGGCTGCCCAATGCGGTGATCGAGGCCCAGGCCGCCGGAGTTCCCTGCGTCGTTTCGAGAGCCGGTGGGAGCACGGAACTGGTCACGGACGGCGACCGGGGTCTGGTCTTCGAAATAGGCGACGTGGACGGCTGCGCCGCGGCCATATCCCGCCTGCTGGAAAATCCCCGGGAAGCCGAGAGGATGGCCGAAAACTCCCGCGCCTGGGTCATCCGTGAGCTCTCCTTCGAGCGGAACCTGGATCAGCACCGTCGTCTGTACGAGGAAGCCCTGGGCATCGTGTAAAATGCGTCTTTTGCTCATCACCCCCCACCTCATCGCCGGCGGCGCCGAACGGGACACCATCGCGCTGGCGGGCGGCCTGGTCCGGCGCGGACACCAGGTGACCCTGGTCTCGCACGGCGGCGTTCTCTCCCCCGAGGCGCATGACAGCGGCGTGGAGGTCGTGGAGCTGCGGACGCACAGCCGCACGCCACCGGGCCTTGCGCGGTTGTCCCGGGAACTGGCGGCGTTGGTCGCCGAGAGGGGCTGCGACCTGGTCCATACCCAGGCAATCCTGCCGGCGGTCGCTGCGCACAGAGGCCTAGGGCGAGGGGTGCCCGTCCTGGTGACAATCCACAACCTCCACCGGCGCTGGTC
>JAPLSK010000344.1 GCA_026398675.1 bacterium
CTTCAGGGGGAGGAAGTTCTCCGAGCGGTAGCTGGCCCGGTTGCGGTCGTTGGGGTGGAGATCCGCCTGCCACTCGCGCTTCTGGACCACGTGGCGGGCGTTGGCGAATGTGGGGACGAGCCTTCCGTCCGCATCGCGCCGCGTGGCCCCGCCGGCGTGGTCGAAGTGGAGGTGGGTCAGAATGACGTAGTCTATCTCCTCCGGCGCGAGCCCCCGCTCGGCCAGGGAGCCCAGGAGGGTCGGCGGCCGCTCCACGGCGAACATCTCCCTCTCCCCGCCCTTCCACTTGTCCCCCATCCCGGTCTCGATGAGGATGTTCTTCCCCCGGGTGCGGACCAGGGTGGAGGTGGCGGCGAGCCGGATACGGTTGGATTCGTCGGCCGGCGCCACACGCGACCAGAGCACCTTGGGCACCACGCCGAACATGGCGCCGCCGTCAAGCCTGAAGCGGCCGTCGGAGAGAATGGTCAGTTCCACGGTCCTGCTCCAGAGACGTATTTCGGAAGGGCTGACGAGTTCTAGAGCTCTCACCTTCGGCTTCCAATGGGGGAGACAAGGGGTTTAACCGAGCGAACCGAGCGAAGCGAGCTACGCCCCCGGCGAACCGAGCTATGCCCCTGGCAAACCGAGCGAAGCGAGCTACGCCTCTGGCGAAACCCCTTGCCCCCGTCCAAGTTTTTCGAGCAGGTGAACCGAGCGAAGCGAGCTACGCCCCCGGCAAATTGTAGCCGCAGCGGGGGCGGTAGTCAAACCCGGCTTTTCCGAAACGAGCGAAGCGAGTAATGCCCCAGTAAAACCCCTTGTTTCCTTACAGACGGTTGACCAGCCGGTCGTCCTTTTATACACTTCAACCCCGTGAGAGAAGGCGTTTTACCTACCCTGGACGAAGGCCGGCTCGACGGCCGGATCGGGCGGAAGCCCCTGGGGCTCTACCCGCGGATAGGCCTCGTCGCGCTCGGGGCGGCTCTCTACGTCCTCAGTTTCCCCATGGCCGGGGTCTACGGCCTGGCCTGGTTCGCCCTCGTCCCGCTCTTCATCGCCTCCCGCGACCTGACGCCGGGACAGGGCTTCCGGCACTGGTTCGTCTTCTCGTTCCTGGTCAACGTCTTCGGCTTCTACTGGCTGGCGCCCATCACCGTGCCGGGCTTCCTGCTGAGCGCGGTGCTGATGGCGCTCTACTCGGGGCTGGGCGGCTTGGTCCTGGCCCTGATCCGGCGGAACGTCCCCCGCCTGCCGTACTGGATCGCGGCCGCGCTGGCCTGGGGCGCCACGGAATACGTCAAGTGCCTCGGCTTCTACGCCTTTCCCTGGCTCGCCCTCGGCTACTCCCAGGCGCGCAACCTCCTGGCGGTGCAGACGGCGTCGCTCTTCGGGGTGTACGGCGTCTCGGCTGTGGTCATAGCGTTCAACGCCCTCGTGGCCGAGGCGGTGGACCGACTACGCGACCGGAGCTGGTGGAAGGCCCTTCTACCCTGGGGCGCCGCGGCCTTGGGGCTGGCGGCGGCGGTCCATCTGGGCGGCCTGGCGGCCCTCGGCGAGCCGACCTACCCCGAGCGGCCCGTGCGGGCGGCGATTCTCCAGGGCGGCATCCCCCAGGACCTGAAGTGGACCCCCTACTTCGTCACCTCGGGCGAGACCTACCGCATCTACGAGCATCAGGTTGAGCGGGCCGTCGAAAAGGCCGGTTCCGATTACCTGGACCTCGTCGTCTGGCCCGAGTCGTCGGCCAACTGCTACCTGGAGCGCACGCCGATGTGGTTCACCCTGGTGCGGGGGATGGTGAACCGATCGGGCTGCCGGCACCTGGTGGGGACGCAGGCGCTGGATTACGAGGGCGAGGGCGGCGCCGGGCGCCATTTCAACGCCGCCGTCCTCCTGGAGCCGGGAAATCCCAAGGCCCTGGAGCGCTACTATAAAATCCACCTCGTCCCCTTCTCCGAGGTCATCCCTTTCGGCCGGGACTCTGAATTGTTGAAGGGCATCCTCGCGAAGGCGAGCAACTTCGACATCGGCTGTCGCATGCCGCTGTTCGATGTAACGCCCGGTCGCGGTCCGGCGCCGATTCCCGCGCCGGACGCCTCGGCGGCAGACGACGACCCGACGACCTTCTCGCTCGCCGAGCGCCCCGAGCTCACCGCGGAGCTGCTGCCGGTGCCGCCGTCGGCCGCGGAACCCGTCATCGCCCGCTTCGGCCTTCTCATCTGCTTCGAGAGCATCTACCCCGAGATGGGGCTGGACTACACCCGGCGGGGCGCCGATTTCCTCGTGGTCATCACCAACGACGCCTGGTTCCGCCAGAGCGCGGCACCATACCAGCACGCCGAGGTTTCCATCCTGCGCGCCGTGGAGAGCCGCGTCCCCGTCCTGCGGGCGGCCAACGCCGGGGTGAGCCTGTGGGTGGACCCCTGGGGTCGCGCCCACGACGAAACCCTCCTGGACACCGAGGACGTGGTCCTGGTGAAAATCCCCCGGGCCGAGGGGCCGACCCCCTACATGCTCTGGGGGGACGCCCTCCCCTGGGCCGAGCTGGGCGCCTTTATCCTCCTCGCCCTTTATGCGGCCGTGGAAACCTACCGGCGGCGCGGGAGGAGGCGGCGTCCGTGAACGACACGGCGGCTTTATGATAATATCGGGACGCGCGTCCCACCGGGGCGGGGCGGTGTGGCTCTTCGGCGTCCTCGCGGTCGTCGCCGGGGTTCTTCTGCCCGGCTGCGGCGAGCTGGACGACGAGGCGTACATCGCCGTCATGGTCGAGCGCCTGCGCCTGGGGGCCGAGGAGGGGCTGCCGCCGGGGGAGGCGCTGGCCGAGGCCGCCCGGCTCCACGGCACCACCGCTCAATCGGTCTACGAGTACTCGCGGTGGCTCTTCCGCGACCGGGACCGGGACGTGCAGGTCGCCGCCGAGATAGCCGACCGGGGCCGACACTACCTGCGCGTTCCACGGGAAGGATTGCCGAACCTCCATGAGCCGTAGCCTCCTCCTCACCCTGATCCTCGCCGCCCTGACCCTCGGGGGGTGCGCCAAGACGGTGGACGACGACCTCTTCGTCAAGATTTCCATAGACCAGCTCCGCATCATGTTCGACGATGGGCTGAGCGCGGAGGATGCCCTCGAGAGGGCCGCCGAGTCCAACGACACTACGCTCGAAGACGTCCAGACTTACCAGGTCGAGCTCGAAGGTGACCCCGACCACCTCCGCGCGGTGCAGGACCGGATCAACCGGGAGACCGAGGAGCTCTTCACCCCGCCACCTCCGGAGTGATCGGCCAAGCCGGTCAACCGTTCACGGGAGACTTTCAAATGCGCATACCCATCGTCCTCCTGCCGCTTCTCCTGGTGCTCCTCGCCGGCTGCGGCTCCGACATGGACGACGAGACCTATGTCGCCGTCATCCTGGCCAAGACCACCTACATGCTCGAGGACGAGCTGCCGGTGGACGAGGCGCTGGCGAAGGCGGCGACCGACAACGGCGTCACTCCGGAAGACGTATACAAGTTCGAGGACTCCCTGTCCAACGACCCCGAGCACCTGGCGTCCGTCGTCGAGATGATCATGAACCGGAGCGGGGAGCTGCGGGAGAAGTTCGCCGAGCTCTACTCCCAGGCGTTGCCCGAGGCCGCGCCCGCCGTAGAGCCGGTCGCGCCCGTGGAGCCCGCGCCGCCCATCGAACCGACCCCGTCCGAGGAGACCCCATGAGAATCGTATGTGTCCTGGCCGCCGCGCTGGCCCTCCTGTTCACCGCGGGCTGCGGCGGGGGAGAGATAACGGATGAGCAGTACGTCGAGCTCATGAAGGACATCGCCCTGGCCGAGGCCCACGGGGAGCCGCTCCAGCCGGTGTACGAGAGCCACGGGATAGACCCGGAGCAGGTCCGCGCCTTCGAGGCCGCCCGGACTCCCGATGAGCTGGCCGAGCTCACCGGCAGCCTCCACGCCTCCGTCCGCCCCGCCGTCCCCCGGATGGACGAGGCGACCTACATCGCCATCTCGGTCCTGACCGTCAAGCTGGCCGGCGAGGGGCTGGCCGAAGACAAAATCCAGATGAGGGTCGAGGACGAGGTGGCCTCCCGGGGTTACACCATGAACGATATGGACAATTTCGCCACCTACGTGGCCGAGCACGCCGAGGTGCAGGAACGGGTGGAGAAAGCCATCTCCGACGCCATGGACGCCATGGGCAGTGGGGCCGCCGGCACCGCGCGCCACGGCCTCGAGGGGCTGGCCCCCGACGATGCTCGTTAGAATCCTGCCCTTCCTTCTTCTTCTCCTCCTCCTCCTCTCCTGCGAGGGGGAGTTGACCGTGCAATCCTACACCGACCTTCTCGCCGCCCGTCTGGAGGCCGCCTCCCGCGGGGAGAACCCGGACGCGGTTCTGCGGGACGCGGGCGTCGGGAAGGACGAGTACGATCGGTTCGAGTTCGATGTTTTTGCCGACCCCGACCTGGCGTCCCGGGTTCTGGAGACCATCCGCCGCGACCACCCCGAGCTTCTCCCGCCCGGGGAGGGGGTCCCGCCCGCCGATGAGAAATAGCGCCGTCGCCCTCGCGATCCTTCTCGCCGCGGCCCTCTTTCCGACGGGCTGCGCCGACGGGGGGTTCCACGAAGGCGATTACGTCAAGCTCACCGTGGACCTGACCCTCCTGGGCACGCGCGGAGGCCCGGGCGGATCCGTCCCCTCCGACCCGACCCTCCGGGCGCAGTGGCGCGTGGAGCAGGTGCAGAAACTCCTGGACGCTTACGGCGTCACCGAGGATGAATACATCGCCTACTCCCTGGAGCTCCACCAGAATGACGAGCGGTACTCCCGGGTGCTCAACGACATCGCCCTGGATCTCCAGGAGCGCAACCAGAGCCTGCGCGACGAGGAGGCCCCCGAGGAGGTCAAGCCGCCGCCCGGCTCCTTCGGTTAGCGGTTGAGCTGTCACCGGGCGCTTACATGTAGGGCGGGGTTTCCTAACCCCGCCGCTTTCGCATAGAAACAAGGGGCTTAAGCCCCTTGTCTTTATTATTCTTGTCGGCGGGTTGACAACCCCCTTTTTATATGCTAGTTTATTTGGTGGAATACATAAGTCCCATCCAAGGAGGTAAAGAAATGCGAAAGGCGCTGTTACTCGGGGGGGGCTGGTAATACTCCTCTTCGCCGCCCTGACCGCGTGCTCGGACGGGCTGTCGGCAGGGGATGACGACCCCCTGGCGGACAAGAGTGAGTGGATGGTCTACGGTTATACACTCCTTGAGAACCAAAACCCCCCTCCCTACTGGATTGCGCACGGAGCCAACGTAGGCCTGCGCTTGCTCTCCACCCCCGATAACTACATCTACACCGATATTTCAGATGAGCAGACGGGATACTACAGCTTCCCCCTTGAAGAACTGAATTACGGTTACTACGCCGTTGACGGCGGGTACGAAAACGCAACAACGAAGTGGTGGGGGTCAACATCGTTTATATGGGATGGTAGTTACAGCCCCGTGTGTAACATTCTTTTGTACATAGTAGATGAGTAGCCCGCAAAAGGCTGCTCTGTTGATTTTAAGGAGGATACGAGATGAAAACCCTGGTATTTTTCACCGTCCTGGCCGCCGCGGTGTGCCTGGCCGGTAACGCCGTTTCCGTTAGCCCAGAGCCGCCGTCGGAGTACAACGCCCACTGGCGGTTAATCTCGGACGGCCTCGTCGGCTGCGTCAGGGACGGCACGAACGTCTACGGCTCCAACGACAACGCGTATCTATCCTTCAGCGGGTTCACGGACAATCCCATCAGCATCTATGGCTACGACGGCGTTCTGATGAGGATAAATTACTCACAGGAGTCCGCCGACGATGGCGACTACTGTACGGTCTACGTATACGACAGCGATTTCGAATGCTGCCTGGCCCACGAATTCGAGGACACGGATGGCACGCGCACCGCACAGCTCATGCTCGACGGCCTGTACGGGACCCGGGACCTGCGGATTGATTTCAAGTGGGTCTCCGACTCTACCGGCGTGGACGAGGGCTTCCGTATGCACGACATCGAAATTTCCGGCTGCGTGTGGGGCGAGGGCGAGTACACCAACATCTTCACCTGGGGCGAATCTAACGACGTGACGGACCACCAGAACCTCGACGTGACCGACATGAGGTACGGCAACATGAGCTGCCTGGCCTTCGAGTACTCCACGGACCTGGACACTCAAGGCTGGTGGGCGGTGGACAACGTGGACCTCACGGCCGACGGGGAGAGCATCCTGCCCCTGCAGGCGGGAGGTTACGGCGTCGAGGACTTCGAGAACGGCGGCTGGCATCAGGACCAACACGGCCTCTCCGGTGAGTGGGAAACGGACACCGACCACGCCGCGGGGGATATGTCCGGTGCGAACTGGCAGTGCGACTCCGCCGCCAATCCCGGCAGCCTGTACGAGGCCGAAACGTTCACGCCCTGGGTCGCGGGGGGCGGCACGGGAACGTTCACCCTCGACTTCGACACCTGGTTTCACCCGCTGGGAACCGGCGAATCCGCCTCACTAGGCTTTTATGAAGCCGATGTGGATACCGTGTACCATGAGGTGTTCCACGACCTCGACGACTGGATCACGGACGATTATGGCTCGAACGTGGTTGATACCTCCTGGGGCGCCATCAAGGCGAGCTTCTAACCGAAGTTTCGCGTCGTAGGGCGGGGATTATATTCCCCGCCTTTTTTCAAATCTCCGCCCGCTCGCCAACGGGACCCCCCGTATCATAGAATCCCCCTTGTTCAACTCCTTCCGTGGGACGGCCCTTGACCGACGCCGAACAATCGCTGTGGCGGGACGACCCCCGCGCCGGCTTCTGGTGGTCCCTGGCCGGCGTGGCGGTGCCCGCCGCCGTGTACCTCATGATCCCCACCTTGACCGCCGAGCTCGGGGTGCTGGGGATGGGCGCCCTCTGGATGGCCGCGGCGGTGGGCTTCTACGTCATCCTGGTCCTCGTCCTCGGCCGGTTGAAAAAGCTCGCCATCCCACGGGGCTCGCGGATGCAGGTGGTCATTCTGGCCCTGGTTCAGGCCGTCGGAACCGGGCTCTTCTTCACCGCCCTCTCCCTGGCCGATCCCAACCTGGTCGCCTTCGCGGGCAACGCCACCCCGCTTTTCACCGTCATCGGCAGCCGGCTCATCTTCCGGGAGCGCTTCACGGCCGGGCAGTTTCTGGGCGGCGCCCTCGTCGTCGCCGGGGCCCTGGTCATCACCTACACCGACGAGAGCGGCTCGGTGGCCGGCGTACTGGTGATGGTCGCGGCGTCGCTCCTCTACGCCGTGCACACCCTCCTGGGGCGGCACCTGACCCGACGGGTGGACCCGCTGGCGCTGGGCTTTTGGCGGACGGTTCTCATGGCGGCGGGCTTCGTCGTCGTCGCCCTGGTCACGGGAAACTTCCGCCTGCCCTCATCGGGCGGGGACTGGCTGATGCTCCTCGCCGGCGGCCTGATCGGTCCCGTGGTGAGCATCGTCACCTACTACCTGGCGCTCGCCTGCTGGGACGCGGGGAAGGTGGACCTGGTCCGTTCCAGTACGTCGCTCTGGGTGCTGGTCTGGATCGTGTCCTTCACCGGCCGTCTGCCCGGGTGGGTCCAGCTCGCGGGTGGGGCGTTGACCATCGTGGGGGTGGTGCTGCTGCTCGCCCGCCGGGAGGCGGTGAAGGGCGGCGGGTCCGCCGGGGATTTGCCGCTCCCGCGGTTGAGTCACCGAAAGCCGGATGGGTATTAAATGGAAGCACACTCGGCGCGTTTTCGTGGAGCCCTGATTTCGAGGGGGCTTTTTTTCGTCGCCGACGGCGGACCGGGAACCTGGAACATCCGGCCTCCGTAACGTTCCGGGCGGCTTGGTTGATGAAGACTAAAGTAGCCAATCTTGCCGATTAGGATTGACGTTATCTGGCGAGTTTGGTACTATAAAGCCGTATTAATTTCATCGGAATATTAAGCGGACCCAGAGGTGAAAGAATGGTTCCGGAAAAAGAGGGGCAGGATCAGCGGATCGTCCTCACCCTCTGCATCTGCAGCTCGTGTCCGAGTTGGGTAGAGTGCGGCGAGCGGGGCGGCTACTGCTCTTCGAACATCGGCCGGAGCCGGAAGATAAAAAAGGAGCTGGGCTGCATCTGCGGCGGGTGCCCCATTATCGAGAAGCTGGGGCTCGTGCGGGATTACTTCTGCACCCGCGGCTCGGAGAAGAAGCAACTGGGCCGGTAGGGTGGGGAGAGTGCGGGATGGACCGACACACGAATGGGTTCGGCGGGTCTTTTTTTTCGCCTTCCCCCGCCGGTTTTCGCGGGAAATTCCGTTTCGGATTGACACATAACGGCTTGCGGGAGTAGAATCCCATGCCACTCGTCGGTTCCGCCTTGGACTAGGGAATTGAACCCAGGAGCGCAGTTGCCCGAGCTTTACCGAGTCAAGCGGGCAATCATCGAGATTGGGCGGCGCATGTACGCCCGGGGGATGGTGGCCGCCAACGACGGCAACATCTCCGTGCGGCTCGGCGGGGGGCTCTTCGCCGTCACCGCCGCCGGGGTGAGCAAGGGTTTCCTCACGCCCGACGACGTCGTCGTCATTGACGAGTCCGGCCGTAAAATCGAAGGTGGCGGGAGGCCCACCAGCGAGGCCAAGCTGCACCTCTTCGCATATTCCAGGCGTCCCGACGTGGGCGCGGTCTGCCACGCCCATCCCCCCTTCGCCACCGAGGAGCTGGCCCACTCCATCGAGGAGCACCTCGGCGGGGCCGACGCCTTCCTCCTGGCCAACCACGGCGTGCTGACCTTGGGCGCGGACCTCACCCAGGCCTACCACCGCCTCGAGACGGTGGAGCACTACGCGAAGATAGCGTGGCTGGCGTTGTCGTTGGGCGGGGCGACGCCGTTGCCGGAGGGGGAGCTGGACCGGCTGTGGTGCATCTCGAAGGGCCTGTCACCCGACTGCCGCAAGCCGGGCTGGGAATCTTCCAAGGAGTAGCCATGCCGAGCCTGTATTGTATCCGAGCTGAGGGCGGCGAATTCACCGAGGCATTCGTTCAGGGTGGTTACGCGGCCATCGGCTTCGATTCGCCCGACCTGACACCCTACATCGAGGGGGAGGACAAGGAAGTTCTGCGACGTGACTTCGCCGCCGCCCACCCTGATAGGAGTTCTCGTCTTGTGGCGTACTGCATCTGGCAGCTTTGGCGTTTCGCTACCGAATTACAGAAGGGGGACCTGATTCTGACTCCGGAGCGGGATACCGAACGGCTCCGCGTGGGGGCTATTGCCGGTGATTATTACTACGAGCGAAAAGAAGACCCCCAGTGCAATATGCCTCATCGCCGGAATGTCAAATGGGAGGAGCGTGTACTTTTACGTTCCACCCTGTCGGTTCCCATGCAGAACACCCTCCGCGCCTCTTTGACTCTCTACACAGTAATGGAAGAGGTTGACCCATCCGCGTTGTTTGAAGCTCTCCAAGACCCTGAAAAGGCGGCAACCCTTTTGGGGGTGGAGAAACCGAGCCATGCCCGAACACATGACGTGCTGTACGAAGCGGTACTGGACCGGATCCTGGAGCTCGACCCCGAGGAGTTCGAGGTCCTGGTCACCGAGCTTCTCTCAACCCTGGGCTTCGAGGCCCAGCACGTGGGCCGCGCCAGGGACGGCGGGATAGACGCCGTGGGAACCTTGGATGTCTTCGGTATGGCCAGGGTTGAACTCCAAGTGCAGTGCAAGCGATACCATCGGGAAGCTCGGATCAGCGCCAAGCAGGTGCGGGATTTCCGCGGAGCCGTCCCCGAGAACTCACAGGCCTGTTTCATCACCACCGCCGGCTACGCAAAAAATACCTGGGAGGAGGCTACCCGGGAGGGCTTCAAACGGATCGGCCTCATCAACGGCCGCCAGCTCGTGGACATCCTCACCGAGAAGTACCACGACTTACCGACCGAGCTTAAAGACCGTCTGAACCTGCGCCTCGCCCTCTTCCCCGAATAGGTGCGTGCAGGTTGACCGGTCCCTGGATGAGGAATCGGGCCGCGACAGGGTGACCGTAGGATATAAGGAGTCGGGTTGTCGCCGAGACGCAAGTTCAAGAAGGTGCTCGTGTGCGGAGCGGGCGAGGCGGGGCGGATGATCGCCCGCGAGATCCTGCACAACGCCGCGCACAGGTACATCTGTGTTGGCTTTCTGGACGACGACGAGGAGAAGGTCGGTTGGGAGATCGAGGGCGCGCCAATTCTCGGGACCATTGACGAGCTGCCGCGTTTCGTCGCCGAGACCGGGGCCGAGGAGGTGTTCATCACCGTACCGAGCGCCTCGGGCGCCTTGGTGCGCCGGGTCTCCAAGCTCTGCGACGAGGCCGATGTCCCCTTCCGCGTCCTGCCGAGCCTGTTCCAGGTCATCCACGGCGAAGCCGCCCTGACCCAGGTGCGCGACGTGCGCCTGGAGGACCTCCTGCGCCGGGAGCCCATCGAGCTCGACCTGGACCTGGTGAGCCGGTTCATCTCCGGCAAGACCGTTCTCGTCACCGGGGCCGGCGGTTCCATCGGCGAGGAAATCTGCTGCCAGGTCGCCACCTTCAAACCCGCCAAGCTCATCCTCCTGGGCCACGGCGAGAACTCCATCTTCGACACCTTTCACAACCTCTACCGTTGCAGCCCCACCTGCGAGATTGTGAGCGCCATCGTGGACCTGCGGGACAAGGCGCGGCTGGCCAGGGTTCTCGAAGTGCACTCCCCGGAGATAATCTTCCACGCCGCCGCGCACAAGCACGTTCCGCTCATGGAGGAGAATCCCTGCGAGGCCTTCGCCAACAACGTGAGCTCCATGCTGGCGCTGGCCGAGTTGGCCCCGGCGCACGGCGTCGGCCAGGTCGTCCTCATCTCCACGGACAAGGCGGTGGAGCCGTGCAACGCCATGGGGGCGTCCAAGGCGGTCTGCGAGGTGGTCGCCTATCTCGCCAACCGGGACAATCCCGACACGAATTTCATCTCGGTCCGGTTCGGCAACGTGCTGGGAAGCCGGGGGAGCGTGCTGGAGCTGTTCCGGCGGCAGATCGAACGGGGCGGCCCGGTCACCGTCACCGACGAGCGGATGGAGCGGTTTTTCATGACCATCCCCGAGGCGGTGGAGCTGGTGCTGCAGGCGTCCGCCGTGGGCCGCGGCGGCGAAATATTCGTCCTCGACATGGGTCAGCCCTTGCGCATCAAGGACCTGGCGAAGATGCTCATCGAGCTCTCCGGTTACACCCTGGACGAGATTCCCATCGTTTACACGGGGTTGCGTCCCGGCGAACGGCTCACCGAACGCCTGTTCTCCGCCGCCGAGGAGCGCCTTCCCAGCCCCCACCCCCAGGTGCTACTCGCGCGCCACAACGGCATCTACCCCGAGCTGTGGGACGTCATCCGCCGTCTGCGCGAGGCCGCCGTCGAGTTGAAGACCGACGAGTTGGCGGACCTCGTGAAGCGCATCGTTCCCGATTCCACGTGGAAGCCCGCAGACACGGCCTTCTGACGCCGGTTTCCCATCCACCCCGCGGCCGAACAGACGTTCGCCCGTCAGATTGACCGTTTGATTCTCAGACTGGTGCTTCAATTTGAATTGAAGAAGAACTCGCCGGCGGTCGCCTTCGCCGGGGTGCGATTCCGGCCCGGAGCAGATTCGAGAGGTGACCTATGTCCCAGACCGAGGTGCCCGTTCCCGAGCGCAAGCGCATCGCCCTCATCGCCCACGACAACCGCAAGACCGACCTGGTCGCCTGGGCCCGTTACAACCGGAGCGTTCTGGCCCATCACGAGCTCTACGGCACCGGGACCACGGGCCGCGTCATCTCGGAGGAGCTCGGCCTCCCGGTGTTCCGGTTCAAGAGCGGCCCCCTGGGCGGCGACCAGCAGGTCGGGGCGCTCATCGCCGAGGGCGGCCTGGACTTCGTCATCTTCTTCTGGGACCCCCTCGAACCGCACCCCCACGACGTGGACGTCAAGGCGCTCCTGCGCATAGCCGTGGTGTACAACGTGCCCATCGCCTGCAACCGCGCCAGCGCCGACTTCATCATCTCCTCCCCGCTGATGGACCAGGAGTACCGCCGTCTGGTGATAGACTACGACGAGCGGTTGCCCGGAGCTTGACGGTCAATCCCGTTCCCGCAAAGCCGCCCCCCGGGCGGTTTTTCGTTTACCGACACTGGCGGGTATGGTATTTGCTCTGACATTCGATGCCGAGCTCCGAAAGAGGACGTCCCACCGTAAGAAAGGTAATCAACGTGGTTTTCCTCCTGGTTCACGACGATTGGGAAGCGAGCGGTCGGATGTGGCGGACCCCGCCCTGGCCGACCTTTGCGGTGGGCGACGACGGGTTGTGGCCCGAGGAGCCGGTGTGGGTCACCGCGGACTTGACCGGTTTCCTCCGGCGCTGGCACGAGGAACGGGACCCGCGGAAGGTGGAGCTGTGGGTCAGCGGAGGCAACCCCGGCGAGGATGTTTGCTATTTCACCTCGGAGGAGCCGAAGCAGTCGCGGACCCTGACGGAGGTGGAGGAGCCCGCGCCCTGGTGTGTCATGCGGGCCGTGTGGTAGGCGCGGCGGGACCGGCCGCGAATGTCAGTCGGTCCCGGAACGGATTCGCTCCGGGCGACCGATGAAGATCAATGCCTGAGGTTTAACGGCGGAGGGATGAGATGAAAAAGATAACAATCATCAAGGTGTCGGTGCTGGTCGTCTGCCTGGCGGCCTCGATCGCCGCGGCCCGTGACGATATGCTCCTGGACCAGCTCGGCCTGCCGGGATCGTGGGGCGACACCTGCGTTCAGTTCGGTTCGTCGAACGACCGCTGGATCGCGGACGATTTCATCACCGAGGTGGACTGCACCGTGGAGACGTTCGTGTGCCAGTTCGTCAGCAGCGGGGTGGGAACGGTGTCATTTTCCGGCTTTAGGCTGGAGATTTTCGCGGATACCCTCGGCGAAGGTCCGGTGTGGGAGGCGTTCATCCCCGCGCGGGACGTGGACGTGACGGTGGCGGGTGACCCGATGGGCGCGTTCCGGGTTTACTCTGCGTCCATCTCGCTGAATCCCGCCGACTACTTCTACGCCCGCTCGGGGACCACCTACTGGGTCGCCTGGCAGATACAGGACGCCAGCAACTGCCGCAACATGACGGTCCACCAGGGCGATTCCGACGGCTCGCAAGCCTGGGAGTACTTCAGGGGCTCGTGGCGGGAGATCGGGGACATCGCCGATGCCGCGGTTTTCCTGGGCGGCACGAAACCCGGGGAGATTTGCATGATGACCTTCGGCTACATCAAGGCGCTGTATCGTTAATCCGCCGACGAATGGAAAGACCGGCCCCGGCCGGTCTTTTTTATGCCTTGGTGGGATTACTCCGCCAAACTGGCCGCGTCTCCCTCTCCCTTCCAGGGGGAGGCTCGCCTACGGGTTGGGGTGAGGGGCGAGGCGTGAAAGCGGCGGGGACTGAAGTCCCCGCCCTACATTTAAGCGCACGGCGGGTGTGGACACCCTCCCCGGCGGATTAAGGCAGCAGGCAGGCGTCGGCGGCCTCGAAGCCCCCAACGATGGACTGGTCCATGTGGAGGTACTCCCAGCGGGCGTAGCGCCCGGCCAGGTGAACCCCCCGACGGGCCAGCTCGTCCCGGAGGGCCAGGCGGACCCGCTCGGCGGCCGTGGTCTGGAAGGAGTAAGTGTAGCGGAAGGCGCGCGCGTCCCGGGCGATAATTTCATCCTCCCCGCCGATGCGCCCGATTTTTACGAGGTCCGCGACGACCCGGCCGGTGAGGGCGTCGAGGTCCGGCCGCTCCGTGTGGATGTAGGAAACCTCGGCCACGACCGAGCCGCGCCCCTCCGGCACCATGTCTGGGGCGTAGTTCTCCGGGATGTGCAGCCGGTGGAAGGCGAGGTCGGGGTCGGGGAAATACTCCCAGTGCGAATCGTCTCCGGGCCGGGGCCTCTTCAGGCCCAGGTGTATGAAGGCGGTGCCGACGCAGGGGAGATCCTTCGCGCCCTCGACCAGCTCCGCGGGCAGGTCCAGGGCGATTTTGGCGAGCCGCGGCAGGGGGATGGTAGATACCAGGGCGCCGTAGGGGTGGCGCTCGCCGTCGCCGGTCTCGACCCAGCGCTCGCCGGTGTGGACGCGCTTCACGACGGTGCGCAGCCGGAGCTCGCCGGGGACGGTGTCGGCCATGCGGCGGGCCAGGGCGCCGATGCCGCCCGTGCGCGGGTAGTTGAAACCGGCGTTGGGTCCGCGCCTGGGGGTGAAGCCCAGGGAGACGAGCCAGAGGCCGCGGCGGGGGAATTTTGGCAAAAATTTCCGAGCCCACTCCGGGTCCATCCCGTCCAGCGGGTAGCGCCAGAGCTTGGCGTTATAGTCGGTGAAAAACTCCCTGGCCAGGGCCTCGCCGTACTGGGCGCGGGCGATTTCGGTGAAGGTCGGCGAGGCGGGCTCGGCCCTCCCGGCGCGGTGCAGACCCGGCAGGTAGCGCCTCTTCAAGACCCGAGACCGGACGAAGCCCTCCTGGATGGGGTACTCGATGAGCTCCTCTCCGATGCGGATACGTGCGCGGCGGGGCTGGCGCGTCCACTCGCCCCCGAGAAGCCGCTCGCAGAACTCCCGGCTGGCGGCCGAGCGGAAGAAGAGGACGTGCGGCCCCAGGTCGTAGCTGAAGCCGTCGTAGCTGATGGTCTGCGAGATGCCGCCCACGCGGTCGGCGGCCTCGAATATTACGGCACGCCCGCCCAGACGGTGGGCGGCGCCCAGTCCGGCCAGACCGGCCCCGATGACGATGACAGGATTCATCTTTTTAATAAAAACGGCCGCCTTCGGCCGGTCGCGCGGTGACGGGCGGACCTACTTGGTTATCGCGGGGACCTGTATCTTCGAGAGCCGCCAAAACGCCACGCCGTAAAAGACCAGAAGTATTCCGGCGAAAATCCAGGAGTAGAGCGCGGGCAGCCACAAGAGCCCCACCGAGGCGGCCAGGACGGCGCACACCGAGAGCGCGGTCAACAGCACCCGGGGGACGCTCCACCCGGCGCGCACCAGGCGCAGGGCGAAGTGGTCCGGCGAGCCCTGGAACACCGACCAGCCGCGCTTGGTACGGTGGTAGGAGACCAGGAGGACCTCGAAAATGACCGGGCTGATGACCGCGGCGGCCACCACGATTTCCTGCACGTTCCAGGGGTAGGCGTCGAAAATCCAGATGGAGAGGAAGATGCTGACCACGAAACCCAGCGGAAGGCTGCCGCCGTCGCCCAGGTAGATGGTGGCCGGCGGGCGGTTGAAGGCCAAAACCCCCCCCATGAGGCCGGCCAGGATCAAGGGCGCCACCGCGATGGCCTCCAGGGTCCCCGAGGCGGAGGGTGACTGGTACATCACGAAGAGGGCCAGGCAGATAAAAAAGCTCACCCCCGAGGCCAGGCCGTCCAGCACGTCTATCTGGTTGAAGCCGTTACCCAGGATGACGATGCCGACCACGCCCAGGATGATGAGCGCCAGGTCCATGCGCAGGCCGAGCACGTGGACGAAGAGGGGATAGAAGATGGCGATGAGCGCCACCTCGAGCAGGAACTTCACCATCACCCTCACCGGGCGGAGGTCGTCGAAGGTGCCCAGGAAGGTCAGCGTCCCGGCCACCGCCGCCAACAGGACCACCCACCAGGGCGCGTCGAAAAAGGCGAAGAGGAGGACGAGGAAGGGGATGAAGACGCCGATACCCCCGAGGTAGGGTACCGGATGGGTGTGGGTCTCGACGATGGGGTTGGGCTCGTTGTGGATTTTCCAGCGCCGGGCGACCACCCGCGCGGCGAAGACGCACAGAAGCCCGGCGGCGAAGGAGACGGCGAATGTGACTGCCGGATGCAGGGTCGGGCTCACCTTAACGGGCTCCCCGGTCCGGAAGAGCCTTACAACTATACCTCAACGGCCGGGCCGTTTCAAGGTGTTCGGTGCCCGGCGACGGTCCGCTAGTGGAGCTTCGCCAGGGCGAAGTCGTCGGTGTGTGGGACGCCGTCCACCTCGTACCCCACCGTATAGGTTCCCTCCTTGACTCCTTGGATGACGCCCGGGTAGGCGACGAAGGAGGTACCCGGCGGCTCGACGACCACGGTTGCGCCGGGGACGGCTTTCTCGGGTTTCCAGACCTCCACGTAGGGGTAAATCCAGTCAACGCCCCGGGTATCCCGCTCGCCCTCGTTCAAAAAGCCTTGGAATTCCACGGTGACGGTGTCGCCCTCGAAGGCGACCACCGTGGTCTTTTCCCAGTTGAGCGCGGTCACGTACCGGGGGTCGAAGTAGGTGGCCCAGACTGTGTCCCCGACGGCGTAGGACGGGGCGGGCGTCTCCTCGATAGCGGCTTCCCCCTGGGCGTTCTCCTCGTCGGTCTTTTCCCCCCCGCAGGAGGCGAGG
Organism: bacterium; assembly: GCA_026398675.1. Classification (NCBI taxonomy): domain Bacteria; species bacterium. The sequence goes on from JAPLSK010000344.1 coordinate 16,393, forward strand.
GCCAGACAGAGGCCGAGGGCGGTAAATAATGCGAGGTGAATTCTCACCATCCGTTCCTCCAAGAAAAAGGGCGGTTATCCCGCCCGTTGGAACAAGGGGCTTAAGCCCCTTGCCTTCCCGACCCGGTTCAGACTTCCCAGCTCGGCTCGGCGCTCACCGCGCGGAAGAGGAGGCGATGACTGACGGGATAGTCGCCGAAGTACTGGTTGACGAACTCCTGCATCTCGTGGTACTCCTCGCCCTCGGTGAAGTCGGCGAGGAGCTCGAGGTGGACGCGGGCGCCGTATATGTGGCGCGGATCCTTGGCCGGTCCCAGCACGACCAGGAGGCCTTTCTTGGTCTTCAAGAGGTTCTCGTAGGTGTGTGGGGCCGCGACGAGGGCGCAGGTGATGGTGTCGTCGGCGTGCATCCGCGCCGAGTTCATGATGCAGACCTCGAGGCGGGCGTCCTGCGGGTCCCCCGTGGCCAGGAAGGCCGTGGCGTCGTCGCGGTTGACCAGGTAGCGGATTTTGTCGAGGAGTTCCATGACCCGTGCCCTCTCAATTTCCCTCTATTACTATCAAACCTGGACCCGGAGTGCAAGTAAAAAATTACATTCCGGGGCCGGAATACTTAGTTTAACGTGGGGATGCCCGTCCCGGGTGAATCCGGGGACCGCGGTGGAATTCCCCGACGCTTGACGACTTTCCCCCTTGACATCGAGGCGAACATGTAGTAACTTACACCGCGCCTGTGGGGTGAGCCCCGTAGGCGAGGGCGCGAATAGCACGCGGGAGCGCACAGGCGCTTACCGAAAGCCCGAAGAAGGTGCTATGTTCTTTGAAAGCTGGTAGGTGGGCACGGGGTTTTTTGACCCCGAGCCCGAGTACTACTCGAACGTTCCGATGGTTTTGGTTTGGTGATGCGCCAGGTGGGCCTTCGGGCCCAACAAAATGACCCGATGATAAGACGCTATGCGTCTTTTCTTTCACTTCGGAGAGTTTGATCCTGGCTCAGGACAAACGCTGGCGGCGTGCTTAAGCTTATGCAAGTCGAACGCGAACGGTTCCTTCGGGATCCTAGTAGTGTGGCGAACGGGTGAGTAACGCGTGGGTAACCTGCCCCGATCCTGGGGATAACTCCCGGAAACGGGAGCTAATACCGAATGTGGCAGTCGGTCGGATGGCCGACGGTCAAAGGTGGCCTCTGCTTGCAAGCTGCCGGGTCGGGAGGGGCCCGCGTCCCATTAGCTAGTTGGTGGGGTAACGGCTCACCAAGGCTGCGATGGGTAGCCGGCCTGAGAGGGTGTACGGCCACACTGGCACTGAGACAAGGGCCAGTCCCCTATGGGAGGCGCAGGCGGGAATAGTTCCCAATGGACGAAAGTCTGAGGACGCGACGCCGCGTGAGCGAAGACGGCCTTCGGGTTGTAAAGCTCTGTCAGGAGGGAAGAAGGTACGACGGGATAATACCCCGGCGCACTGACGGTACCTCCAGAGGAAGCCCCGGCTAAATACGTGCCAGCAGCCGCGGTAATACGTATGGGGCGAGCGTTGTCCGGAATCACTGGGCGTAAAGGGCGCGCAGGCGGTTAGGTAAGTCGGAGGTGAAATCCCCAAGCTCAACTTGGGAACTGCCTTCGATACTGCCTGGCTAGAGTGGCGGAGAGGAAAGCGGAACTCCTGGTGTAACGGTGGAATGTGTAGATATCAGGAGGAACACCGGTGGCGAAGGCGGCTTTCTGGACGCACACTGACGCTCAGGCGCGAAAGCGTGGGGAGCAAACAGGATTAGATACCCTGGTAGTCCACGCTGTAAACGATGGGCACTAGGTGTCGGGGGTAACGACCCCCCCGGTGCCGGAGTTAACGCATTAAGTGCCCCGCCTGGGGTGTACGGTCGCAAGACTGAAACTCAAAGGAAATGACGGGGACCCGCACAAGCGGTGTAGCATGTGGCTCAATTCGAAGCAACGCGAAGAACCT
>JAPLSK010000345.1 GCA_026398675.1 bacterium
CGTTGATGGCCTTGTAGTAACGGGCGGCCGGGGCGGTTATGGACACGTCCACGGAGAAGGGACCCAGAAGGGTAACTATCACCCCCACCGCGATCAGGAGGTAGATCCAGCGGCGGTCGAGCTTGATCAGCCCGTCGAACACGCCTCCCATGGACACGTCTCAGGCTCCGCGGTTATCGGTCTGCGTTGGACCGGGTGAAGACATGGTACGGCGAGAGCTCATGAACCGATCGGTGAAGAAGGCGACGTTGCCCAGGACGATGGCCAGAACCAACAGAGCGTGTACCCCGAGCTGGGCCACCATCCCCTGACCGGCGGAACCCGGATTGTTCGTTATCCGCTCGTACTCGGCGGCCCCCTTGAGCCCCCCCAGGAGCCCGGCCATCTGTCCGGTCTGCAGGTAGGCGTAATACTGGGGGGCGCTCACAGCGGTGCAGCCCACCAGGATCGGGATGCCGTACGGACCCCCGGCGAAGGCGATCCAGTCCTCCGGGGTGGACGACCACGAGATGTCGATGGCCGCCGCCATGTCGCCGTAGTTGTGCGTGTCCTGAAAGAGGGGCATCGCGTCCAGGGACGTCCCGTAGTAATCGGTGGGGAAAACGCCTTTTATCTCCTCACCCAGGCCGATGATGACGGAGTTGTACCCCGCCCGGAAGCCCAGGAGCGCGTAGTCCACCCCGGACTCGAGCGGCTCCCCGCGCCCGGTCTGGAGCACCCGGTCGTTCATCTCGCCCGTCACCCGGTTCAGCAGGCGCTCGGAGATGGCGACCCCCTCTATATCGAGGGAAATGAGGATGACCGGCTGGCCCCGGCTGAAGGCGTGCTGGAGGATGGCGATTATCATGGGCTCCAGCTCGGGCAATCCGGCCGGAGGGGTGTCTACGGCCACCAGGAGGGGCTTGGAGGGATCGCTCTGTTGGATGACGCGGTAGAAGTCGTTGACCGGCTTTGTAATCCGCACCCCGACCTCGAAGGGTCCGACCAGGGCTAAAACGACGACGGCCGCCTCCAGAAGAAAAATCCAGCGGCGGTCGAGATTCAGGAAGCGCTGGAGGATGCCGGTACCGGCCATGACCTGCTGCGAATAACCGCTTGGAAAACGGGTGAAGAAAAGGCTGTCGAAATCCTGGTGATCAACATTCCGACAACCCCTGAAACGACGGGCCTCTCTATTTCACAAGACTACACGTTGTCTGGCACTCCCCGTGATTGTTCTTGGAAAATGAGTCCCCCCCGAGCTCCCACGGTCACTTAGGCAATCCGAGCCATTCGAAGAGGAGGAAGTGGACCCGGCCGATCAGGAGCGAGACGCGGGCCATGACGGTATAGCCGAAGCTGGCGCCGAAGCCGATCATCAGGAACCAGATACCGATGCGCGCGGCACCGCCCAGTACCCCCTTGTGCTCCAGCGAGAAGAAGAAGTAGGCGAGGGTGCACAGCGTGCCGACAATGAAGAGCGGCCCCGAGATTGCGTCGAAGAAGGTCGAAATCCCCGGCGCGGCGAAGAAATCCCGCCAGGAGTCTATGGAGAAAAGCGGCACCACGAGCGCCCCGTGATCCTGGACGAAGGTGCCGCGGAGCTGCGAGATGACGCGGGCCTGAAGGGCGTTGGGGATGGCGATACCGGAGTTGGCGCCCAGGATGAAGGCTAGGGAGTACCGGCTGATCCAGGAGATTTTCGGGATGAAGCGGGTGAAGAGCAGTATCCCCAGGATGACGGGGATGAGAAGGAGAACGAGGGCCAGTACGGGGGAGAAATCCTCTAGAATGGGCGGGAGGCTGGTCATGCCTTGGGTGTCGGCATAGGCCTGGAACTCGGCCGGGGTGAGGGACAATTTATTGAGTGTGACGCCGAAGGGGATGAGGAAGTCCTCGACGATCACGTTGTGGTACAGGACGGCGGTGTAGTATCCTGCGCCGAGCCCCACCATGACGTGCTCCGCGAGCTTGTAAAAGGGGTTGTCCTTGTAGAGGAATGAGTAGACGAACAGGGTGAAGATTGCCGCCACCCAAATCCAGATATCAAGGGAGATGTTCAACGTCCACCCCTTTTTGTTTCTTCTTTCGGGCGTACCGTCGCCGGACTTGACCGCCCAAGTCGCCGCACATGCCCGAATTCACCGTCTCGGAACGCCCTCGCAGGTTTGGGCTGGCTCGCAATTCGTTTCAGAGGCTGAGCCTCGTCGTCGCGGATTGACGACTTTGCCGCTACAGTTTACGGGTTACGGCTTAGTCGCAGACTTCTCGCGGTCCTTCTTGCCGCGGGTGACGAGGTAGGCGATGTTACCTATCAAGATAAAGCCCACGATGACGATGTGTATCCACTGCTGGGCGAGCATGCCCTTGATCGCGTCCCCATCGTAGTTCAGGAGCCTCTCGTACTCGGCGGCGCCCTTGAGCCCACCCAACAGGCCCGCCATCTGCCCGGTTTGGGTGTAAGCGTAATACTGGGGGGCGCTCACCGCGGTGACACCGACGAGAATGGGGATGCCGTAGGGGGCACCGGCGAAGGACACCCAGACCTCCGGCATGGCGGTACCCGAGACGTCCACCACCGCCCGCATGTCGGCGTAGTTGTGGATGGTCTTCATCATCGGCAGGTCGTCGAGGTAGGTACCGTAGAAATCCGCGGGGAAGGCCACCCGTATCTCGGTGCCGAGCTGGAGAATCACGGCGTCGCCGCCGGCGCGGAAGCCGAGATAGACCCAGTCCTCACCCATGCGGATCCGCCGCTCGTCACCCTTCGCCTCGTACTTGGCGTTCAGCTCGTCGGTCACCTGGAGCATGATCCGCTCGGCGATGGAGGGGGCGTCGGGTAAGAGGGTGAGGGTGATCACCTTCAGGCCGCGATCGAGGGCGTGATAGACCACGGCTTTGAGCATCGGCTCCAGCTCTGGCAGCGTGCTCGGGCCCAAGTCCATCGAGACCAGGATCACCGAGCCCTCCTGGGAGCTATCGATCACGTCGAAGAAGTTCTGGACCGGAGTGGTGATCCCGATGGAAAGCTTGATGGGGAGGATGAGCGCCGCGATCACCACTATCCCGATGATCAGGAAGATCCACCGTCGGTCTATAACCAGCAGTTTCTCTAACAGGGTCTTTTTCATCTTTTGGCTCACCTTTGCCGGTTTTTACCGGGGGGCTCGTGTTCCAGGGGGTTTTCTATTCCCGCAGACCCCTCAACCAGGAAGCCCGCTTACTCACCGCCGAGATAGCTCCGCTCGATGCCGAGCACGATCTTCAGTGCCGTGGCGATCATCCCCAGGCCGACGCCGATGACGATACCGCGCTGCGCGGCGCCGTTGGGAATCTCGAGAATCCACTCCGTGACGTTGGACAACCAGTCCACGTCAATGACCCGCCCCAGCATGATAATCACCGCGGCGCACAGGAGGAGCGTCGCCTCCTTCGATCGGGCGCGGAAGGCCCGGAAGGCGGCCGAGGCGATGAAGAAAGCCAGGAGGCTGAACATCGTCGCCTCCATCGGCGCCTGGAGATAATCGAACAGCCGGCGGAAGAGCGTCCCCTCGTCAATGCCCCCGAATAGCCCCACGAGGGCCATGACCAGGAAGCTGGCAATGGCCACGGCGTTGAAGGCCCAGCCGGGAACCTGCCGGATCATCTTATTGCCGTGATTGCGCAAGAAACTGGCGATACCGAGGCCGAGGGCGAAGGCGGAGAGCAGCCGGAGCCACGCCAGCATCTGCTCGCGCAAACCCTGAATCACCGGGTCCATGATGACGTAGGAGAGAGCCCCGAAGAGACCGGCGACCAGAGCAATCACAAGCGGGATTTGTCTGCGCACTTATCTCCTTTGGCCGGGGGGCATTACTTCGTTTTGCCGTATCGAAAGTGACGGGCTCTACCCGACGATGAACAGATCGGAGAACCAGGTGGTGAAGAAGCTGGTTATGACCCCGATGACGATGAGCACGGCGATGATGAATTTCGCCCAGTCCTGCCCCTTCAGCCCGCCCAAAAGAAGCGGCTCGCGGCTCATGTAGGCGGACGCCGCGTAGAGCTCCTCGCCTATGATGCAGTAGTCGCAGGCGGTGATGAAGAACGGTATCTGCACGACGGCGTCGGTGCCGGCTATCTGGATCGCCCCGGTGGAGGCGCCGGTTTCGGCCAGAATCAGCGATTCGGCGAAGAACATGCCCATGTAGAAGTTCGTCGCCGGTTTTTCGCGCAGCATGATGCCGTTGATCGCCGCGGCGTAGGCGAACTGGGACTGGGTGACGAAGTAGATGTCGTTGGGGTTGTAGGCATCGGGACGGCCCGCATCGAGATAGGCTTCCTTGACCACCTCGCGCTCGACGGCCATGACGATGGGATCGAAGCAGGGGACGATGAGCCGGATTTCGTAGATGGCCGCCTTGCGGGCGACCTGCCCCAGGATGTTCACCGCGGCTATGGTCGACACATCGGCCATGGTCGAGAGTCCCGAGACGTAGAGGATCGGCTTGCCCATCTCGGTGGCGCGCCCCAGAGCCTCCTCGACGGCGTCCAGACCGGCGATACGCCTGATGAAGAGCTCCTTCCCCTTGCGGGCGCTGTATATGAAGTACACCAGAAGGAGGGTCAACAGAACGACGCCGATGAGCGTGTTCCAGCGCTGGGAGTGGAAAAAGTGGGAGCGGGCCATGGTGGGCTCGCTCGGGCGGGAGTAGGAGAGGGCGACGCCGTTGTTGGCCGCCACCATATAGACGTAGGAGTGACTGGGCTCGCAGCCGGTATCGGTGTAGGACGACGTGCCGGCCTCGACTTCGCTCACCACGGTGAAGTCGGTCTCCTCACCCTCGCCGGTCTCGGGATCGGGAACTTCCTTGCGCATGATGGAATAGGAGACGACGTTGTTCTGCCCGCTGCCGTCGTCGAGGGAGCGCGTCCATTTCAAGGCGAGGCGTTCTCCGGTGTCGTCGGGAACATCCTCGGCCTTGACCAGGAGCGGCGGCGCCGAGGGGAGGTCCACCAGGGGGTAGAGGTACTCCGTCGACTGCGCCGACGAGATCAAAGGAGTGAGGAGAAGCACCGGCAGGACGACGTATAAGCGGCCGAGGGGGAATCTGTGCCCGAATGGAAATCTCAGGCGTCCCATTCCCCCGGCGCCGGGTGAACCGCCGGCCATAGCGCTCCTTTGGAGATGGTTGTCACAAACGTGCTTAATAACGGTGCGAGTTTACCAAAGCCTCCGGGGAGTGTCAACGCCCGCGCATCATTCACATCCCCTTGGGTTTAATGGGGTATACGACCCTGGCCCCGGCGGCCAGACATCGCTCTACCGACTCACTTTTGCGGGCGTAGAAGGTGAAGTACAGGTCCGGCGCGGTCTGAACCAGCATCGGCTGGTACAGCCCGGCGAAGCGCGAATCGGAGAGCACGGACCGGTTGGGGTCGGGCGTTGCACAGACCGGCGAAATCGAGGTTGGGGAGCCCCGACGCATAGGGCAGGGCACCCGCCGAACCACTCGCGATCAGAGTCCCCGCCGGCAACGCCTCCTTAAGGAACTCACCGGCGATAATCTTCCGGTTGTTGTGCAAGAGATCGCCAGGCGACGACCAGCGATCCAGCGTCGGCTGAATCCCGGCGATGACGCCCCACAGGATCGCCAGACCGGCGAAGAATCCGGGGATGAACCGCCACCTGGAACCCAGCTCCTGCAACTCCCCCAGGCCCAGCGTCGCCCAGAGGGCGAGAATCGCCGCGTAGGGCGCCATGAACCGAAAATGTTCCATGTAGTCCCCGCCGGAGTAGACGACGAATACGGCACACCCGGCCAACATCAGGGCCAGAAGGGTCGCGTCGGCCCGCTTGAAGCGGCGGACCAGCGCGAAGACCCCAGCGATTCCGAGCGCCAGGGGCGGCCGAAGAAACGCCCAGAAGAAGAGGTACCCAAGGCCGCTCTTGAGCTGGTAGAGCGACCCCCCGGCCTTGACGACGGCGGGCAGAGACCACCACAAGCCGTAGTAGAGCCGGCGGAAGACGAGCTGCGCCGCCACCAGGCCCAGGGCGGGGATGAGATCGCGCCAGTCGGACCCGGTGGGGATTTTGCGCCACCGGCAGTAAAGGTAATGAACGGCGAAGATGAGGATGAATCCGAAGCCCTCGGGGCGCGTCAGCGCGGCCAGGCCGAGAAAAAAGCCGGTCCACGGGAACCGGCTGGGTTTTTCACGGAGGTGGAAGAATACGGCGCAGGCCAGCAGAAGACCGAAGAAGACCGTTTCCAGCCCGGATCCGGCCCAGTAAACCACGGAGAATGACGTGGCCACGAAACCCGGCGCCGCCAGGGGAAGCCAACGACGATCGGGAAGGAGCCTCTTCGCCAGACGCCAGACGACGTAGAGGAGCATCGCGCCGGAAAGGATACCCAGCGCAGGGGCGGCATGCTCCGGCGGGATGCCCGCCAGGGCGAAGGGGGCCAGGAGGAGGATCCAGAGGAGGTTGGAGTAGCCCTCGTCGTGGACGCCGGGGTTGTAGACCAGTCCCTGACCTTGGACGAGGTTCTGCACGTAGCGGAAGGAGATGAAGGCGTCTTCGTTTAAAAAGAAGCAGGAGACGGACCAGGCCGACCACAAGACCACGATGGCGAGGAAGAGCAGGTAGGGTGCAAGGTCCCGAGTCGATTTGCGTTCAAGCTCGGTCATGTCTCTTTTTGCCGCTCGGATTGTTACTATTCGAGTCCGTTTATTTAAAAAAAGAGGGTGGCGCATCACGCGGGACGGCGGGGACGGGGTGACATCCCCACGGCGCGACCGGCGGTCCAGGTTGCGGCCGTGGGCCTCAGATCAAGCCCAACGCCCCGAGCTCCACCCGCGCGCTCTCCAGACCCGCCGGATCGCCGACGCCCAGAACCCGGATTCCGGGCGCGCAGCGTTTCAACAGGCCCGCGAGCAC
>JAPLSK010000346.1 GCA_026398675.1 bacterium
GACCCTCACCCTAACCCTCTCCCTAAAAGGGAGAGGGGATAAAATGTAGGGCGGGGATTCCCATCCCCGCCGCTTTTACGTTCTCTACCCTGACCCTCACCCCAACCCTCTCCCTAAAAGGGAGAGGGAGACCACTGCACCCCTCTCCCCGGCCCGTAGGCGTGCCTCTCCCTGGAAGGGAGAGGGGGCCGCAGCAGCCATCTCCCCGGCCCGGGCAAACCTCCTGGACAGGCGCGTGGAACGCCGGGGCTTGTACCCCGGGACCTTCTTCCGTATAATAACCGGGCCGTCAACCGTCACGGAGGGCCAAGTGCTGGAACAGAACGACTCGGGAGTTACCTTGGAGGTTTACGGGTCGAGCTTCACGTTCAAGAACGTGGAGAACGCGGCCCTCCTGGAAAGCGCCGCGGCCCGGCTCGAATCCCGCATGAAGGAGCTCTCCACAAAGTGGCGGATCGTGGACAAGGCCAGGCTGGCGATCATGGCCGCCCTTGAGATGGGCATCACGCTGGCGGAACTCTCCGAGAACGCCGAGCGCGGTAGGCGCGTGGCCAAGTCCATCCTTGATTCCCTCGACCGCAGCCTCCCCGAGCCGGCGGAGGACGACGGGCGGTCACCCGACGACGGCCCGCGGGGCGCGCCCTTCCTCCTGAGCTGACCTTTTTTAACCTAAAAAAAAAGCGGGCCCCGGCCCGTTTTTTCGTTTGGGAAAAAAATGGATTCCCTCGTCCGTGACCCGCGGGTCAGAGCTGGTACCCCAGACCAAAAACCGTGCGCACGGACAGCCCGACCCGCTCACCCACGGGGAATATAAGCGCCGCGTCCACGAAGGCGTCCAACACGCCGAGGAACTTGATCCCCACCCGAATACCGAGCTCACCGGCCCACAGACGCCTCACCTGGGGCGACTGGGCGTCAGCCGACTCGTTGAAGGGAGCCAGGCGCCAGAAGTAATCCACACCTCCACCCAGGCGCATGAAGAGCTGGGAGGCGGGGTTGGTGAAGTAGTACACGAGGAGCCGCGGACCCTGGGCGCCGCCCATCTCCGCGAAGGGTTCGGCGAAGTAGCCGAGGGTGAAAGCCACCTCATCCAGGCGATAACCGAGGTCCAGCGCGCAACTAAAGGCCGCCGGCACGTTGGATAGACCGTAGGTGGAGACCCCGACCTCGGTGGAGAGGGCCAACCCGCCGAAAGAAGCCGCCAGGGTAAGCGCCGGCAAAAGGATGGCGAGGGCCGCGGCTTTGTAAGGTGTGAAGCTCACGGGATGATGATATACGATGCGACCACCTTCCTACAAGTAGAAGGGTCGCCGACCAGCGACCCTTCCGAGTCGGTCAAGCCGGCAAAACGAGCAAAGTGAGTAATGCCCCGGAAAATCAACGGGCGACGACGAAGCGCTGGACCCGAACCCCGTCGTAGGTCGCACACCCACGCGCCACCAGCACGTGCACGCCGTTGGAGAGCCCGCCCGCGTCTAGCTCGACGAGGTTGCGGCCGGCCGGGAGCTCCCCCCGATAGAGGACGCATTCCAGCCGCCCCGCCAGATCGTATACGGTTATCTCGCAGTACCCGCCGGCCGAGCTCACTTCCACACCGGCCCGCTCCGCGACCGGGTTGGGATAGACGCCCAGAATCGCGAATCTTTCCGGGTCGGCCACCGTCTCGGTCCCGACGGGACCGAAGAGCAAACGGTGACCTTCGGGGGTAAAGGCCTCGAGACGGTACCTCGCCACCGGGGCGGGCGGTTCGAGGTCCAGGTAGCTCACGGCGACGCCCGGAATGGTCGCCCCGTTCAACTTCACCCCGATGTGGCCCGTGGCGTCGCACCGGTACAGGTTGAAACCGGTGTAATCGCCGACCGACCGCCACAGGACCAGCACCCCGTCGGAGGTCCGCCGGGCGCTGAGCTCCAGATCGCCGCCCGCCTCGGCGGGCTCGAGCTGCACGTCCAGCGGCGGCGTGTCCTCCCCGGTGACCTCCACGTTCTCGAAGATGACCGGCTCGTACCCCTCGGCGGAAAAGACGATGTCGTAAAAGCCGTCGGCCAGGGGGAGCCAGTAGTCGCCGCACTCCGTGGGATCCGAGTACGCAAAGGCCTCGTCGCGGTCGCCCACGGTGATGGTGGCCGGAACGGGGCCGTCGCCGGCCTCGGTGACCCTTCCGTGGAGACCGTCGTCCGCCCATTCAATCAAGCTCTTGATGGCGTACCAGTTCACGTCGGCCTGGGAGAGGATGTCGCGGGGGTCGGTGTGCTTTTCGTTGTCGGCCTCGACGGTCGTGTCAATGCACCCCCGCGCGCCGTAGCTCCAGTCGTTCAGGTCACCGTGGGTCTCGTACCAGTCCCAGCCGTCTGTCACCCAGTCCATGTATGTGTCGTCCCGGTGGTCGTGGCCCTCCACCCAGGGCGGGTACTGGGGGGAGAGATCGCAGGAGTCGGAGTAGTCGTTGCAGATGGTCTGGATGTGGGCGTCGTCGGGTGTGCGCTCCGGCTGGTAGTTCCAGACGTAGTTCACGCAGATGGCACCGGAGTGGTAGGTGAGGCCCAGGACGAAGGTGTTGTCCTCGACCAGGTCGGGGACGTACTCCTCATGACCCCCGGAGTAATCAGCCACGGCCTGCGTCTCCGGTTCGCTGAAAGGGTTGGGGCCGGCGTACCATTCACCCGAATCCCACTGGTAGCTGAAGTTGCGGTTCAGGTCCACGCCGTCGGCGTTGAACCGGGTACCCATGGCGTAGCCGTCGGGATTGACCAGCGGCTGGAGCCAGATTTCGAAGCCCTCGACCAGATCGGTAATCTCGGGATCGACGCCATAGCCGGTGAGAAGGCGCTCGGCGGTATAGAGGACTATCTCGTTGGCGGTTATCTCGTCACCGTGGATAGCACCGACTATGCGGACCTCGGGCTCGTACTCCTCGAAGGAGGGGTTGTCGGTGACTACGAGAACGTAGAGCTGCCGGCCCTGAACCGAGTCTCCCGCATCCACCAGGCGGCAGATGCTGGGGTATTCGGCGGCCCACTGCTGCAGCAGGGCGATGGTGTCGTCATAGGAGTGGAAGGCGTCCCAGGGCTCGTCACGGTCGTCGGCCGGCCAGAGGGCACGCTCGGCGGCGTAATGCGCCGCCAGGTCGGCGACGAGCACCCGGTGCGGCCACGGCAGACCGGCCAGGAGCCCCGGGTTGTCCGTGTAGCAGTAGGCATATCCCGAGCGGTAGTCGTCAACGACCAGGGGGTACCGTGAAAGCAGGGCCAGCTCCCCGCGCTCGATCGGGCCGACCAAGACCACCGACTCGGTTGCTCCGGCCAGAACCACCCAGACCAGGAGCAAAAAAACGACCCGTTTCATGGCTTCTCCTTCCACGATTCATCTTAGTACCCGACTGGCCGAGCGTCAAGGGTAGTAGAGCCCGCGCGTTGACCCTCCGGATTGGGCGTGGCATAATCCCTTGTTGAAAGGTGACTAAACTCCATTTTCCCAGGGCGATGGAAGAACCGCAACCATCCAATCTCACTGGCGGAGGCCGGCGGTGAGTCAGCGGGCCACAGAATCGCTGACCACGGACGAGGTGGAGCGCAGGCTGCCCGAAGAGGAGCATTTCGCTTATCTCCTGCTCCGTCGGCTCGGGAGGTTCACGCGCCTGGAAACCGGGGCGCGGATTGTAGACGTGGGCTGCGCCGCGGGAACCCTGGTGCTTGTCCTGAGACGGATGGGGTACGACGCCGTGGGGGTGGAGCCCGATCTCCACGCCCGCTGGACCGCCGCCGAGCTTGCCCGGAGGTTGGGCGGGGAAATTCCGGTGCTCGAGGGGCAGGCCGAGAAGCTTCCCCTGCCGGACGCGAGCTGCGACCTCGTCGTCGCCTCGAGTGTCCTGGAGCACGTGGGGGACCTGGAGCGGAGTCTCCGGGAGGCACGGCGCATTCTCAAGCCGGACGGGGCTCTGTGGTTTTACTCTACGTCGGCCCTCTGCCCCTGGCAGCACGAAATACGGGGCTTCCCCCTCTTCGGCTGGTATCCCCTGGGGCTGAAACGACGGATCATGCGCTGGGCCGTCCAAAATCGGCCGGAGCTGGTGGGACATACGGCCAACCCCGCCCTGCACTGGTTCACGCCGCGGATGGCGCGAAGGCTCTTGAAAGAAGCGGGATTTGGAAGGGTAATCAACCGTTGGTCCCTCCGGCTCCCGGAAGAGGGCGGGCGGGCGTACCGGCTGGCGTTGAAGTTTATCCAGACCCTGCCGCCGGTTCGCTTCCTGGCCGACGTCCTGATCCCCGAATCGGCCTACCTGGCGAAAGTCGAGACCGGTTGAGATGACACGCGCGGCTCAATACTGCTGGACGTTCCTCCTGGTCCTGCCGCTCGTAACCTCCGCGGTCGAGGAGACCGGGAAGACGACCCCCGACGATGAGCCCCGGCGCATCGAGCTCGGCAAGCCCGGCGAGGACTACTACCTCGAGGCCGACCGCGTGGTGGGGAACTTCGCCGAGGGCATCCGCACCGTCCGCGCCCTGGGCCATGTAAAGCTCGTCCAGGGCCCGACGGAAATCACCGCCGACGAGCTCTACTACTACGACCGGGAGCAGATAGCCATCCTCAAGGGCCGGGTCGTGGTGCTGGATAAAGAGAAAAACGCCCGCCTCGAGGGGCGCTACCTGGAGTACCACCGCACGACCCGTTACGTGATTCTCACCGAGGAGCCGGAGCTCTTCCTGGTGAACCGCGCCGGGGGCGACGTCATAGTCCAGGGCAAGGTGATGGAGTACTACCTGGACGAGAACCGGGGGGTGGCCTCGGGCGGGGTGAGAATCAACCAGGGGGAGCTCTACGCCGAGGGCGACCGGGCGACCTACTACGGCGACGAGAATAAAATCATCCTCGAGGGCGACCCCATCGCCTGGCGGGGGGACGACAAGGCCGGCGGCGAGCTGATGACCATGTACCTCCTCGACGAGGAGGGCGGTCTGGAGAAGATAGATATTGACGGCACCGCCCGGGCGGTGTATCACGTGGCCCGGGAAAAGGACACGGCGGACGGGGAGAAGGGGAAGCTTGAACTGGCCGGTGACCGTATCGTACTCTTCTACGTCGGCGACGAGGCCGACCGCATCGTCTGCACCGGGAACGCCACCGCCCTCTACCTGCCCGACCCGGCCTCGGGGGAGGGGGGACGGATAGACTCCCGGGCCCAGGAAATCACCATCTACCTCCAGGACGAGGTGGCGACCCAGATAACCCTCGAGGGCGACGCCTACGCCCTCTACCAGCCCGACCCCGGGAACCCGAACCCCGACCGGGGCCGCACCGAGATGCAGGGCTCGCACATGGACCTTTTCCTGGTTGACGGCGAGCTGGACCGCTTCGTCGCCCGCGGGCACGCCCAGGGGAGCTACGTCACCCCCGAGAGGGCCGCAACCCCCGAGCCGGAGACGCCGACCGTCGAGGAAACACAAACACAGGAGTAGAACCGGTGGCCGAAACCGACACCAAAGCCGACGTGAAACCCGAGGGAAAGCCGGAGACGAACGGCTCCATCCTCTCCACCTCGGGGCTGGATAAAACCTACCGCAAGCGGAAGGTGGTCAACGACGCCACCATCCGGGTGCGGCAGGGCGAGGTGGTGGGCCTTTTGGGCCCCAACGGCGCGGGGAAGACCACCACCTTCTACATGATAACGGGCCTCATCCGCCCCGACGCGGGCCACGTCCACCTGGACGGCGAGGACATAACCCGCGAGCCGATGTACAAGCGGGCGCGGATGGGCATCGGCTACCTGGCCCAGGAGCCCTCCATCTTCACCAAGCTCACCGTCCGGGACAACATCTACGCCATCCTGGAGACGCTGCCGCTGACGCACAAGGAACGCGCCGATAGGCTGAAGGAGCTGCTGGCCAAGCTGGACCTCACCCCCCTGGCGGACAAGAAGGCGTACACGCTTTCCGGCGGTGAAAGGCGGCGGGTGGAGATAACGCGGGCCCTGGTGCGCCAGCCGCGATTCATGCTCCTCGACGAGCCCTTCGCCGGCATAGACCCCATCGCCGTCGAGGGCATCCAGAAAATCATCGAGAAGCTCCAGGACGACGGCCTGGGGATATTGGTGACGGACCACAACGTGCGCGAGACGCTCTCCATCACCGACCGGGCGTACATCATGTACGAGGGACAGATTTTAATCGAGGGGACAAGCCAGGAGCTGGCGAACGACCCCGAGGCCCGCCGGATATACCTCGGCGAGCGGTTCCAGATGTGACAATAATTATCCAAAAGAGGAGAAATGAGAAAAGGTCTTAAAATAGGATTGTGGGTTATAATATTATTTGCAGTAGCCACAGTAGCCACAATGGTTATTTCTAGTTTTAATTTATTAAAATTGGATAACAACACAACCTATTGGTTACTACTATCTTTTACTGCTGCAGTTGCAACAGCGATGGGTTTACTTATCGGTGCACAATTAGAAATTCAAACAGAAGAATATATTACAAGCAGAACTCCTCATATTTCATTGACTTTTAATCAGGTAGTTAAATGGCCTGGATATGTAATTTTAGGTGCATCTGAACCTACAAAAGATAAAATTATAAAACCTAAAATATTTGATCCTAATCATCCTGGAACGGGAAGAGAAGTATATAACCCAGATTTAGAAAGCGATACTGTCAACATATGTTTTCCAGCTAAACTTGAAAACCATTCTCTGAATACTGGATTTATTAAATTTACATCAATAATTCTTTTATTAGCTGGAGATGAGAATAATTTAGAAATCCAACACTCATATATTTTAAAATGCATGAAAGCACACCATGGAATGAATTATAAAGAAGATATTCCAGTCCAACCAAACCAAACCATAACTACCGGATTTAAATTCCCGTTCCATTATATGAAAGTAAACGGAGAGGAGATGAATAATGAAATAAGGCAAATAGACTTTAAAAATTTAAGCATTGGTGACTCGAAAATACCAAGAATATTTTTCTGTCTTTTAGCAAAATCTTTGCCGCAGAACAAAAAAGGGTTTATCCTATGTCACAGTTATTATGCATTTGTCTTGGATGGAGAGTTTAAATTCACTCGCTATGCATTGCCACCCAAAATTGTAACTGATGAGATAAACAGAATTATCAAAAGAACCGATTGTTAAACACTTCGGATATAAAACTCTAAAAAAACTTCCACCAACCTATCTTAATCATATGCCCGCCATACAAATATTCGGGTGACTGTTGCTGACGGTGGTGAGGGCGGGGGACGACTCCCACGGGGTGTGCATCTACGATCCAACGACGGGCGATGATTACCGGCTGTACCCGTACAAGTACCAGTCGTGGTAATGCGGCGGCCCACAGAGGGGCCGCCCTACGGAGTACATTTCAGGATTTATGTTTAAAAAAATAGCCCTAACCTGCCTCCTAGCGACAACCGTTTTCGCCCAGGAGGGCCGGCTGGCCTTTTCCGCCTACGACGAGGCCGCCGGGCGCCACCTCTGCTACACCTACGACCTCGAAATCGACGACCTCCGCGTAGTATCAATTCCCGCCGAGGCCGACTGCGGCGACCTGGCCCTCATCTACGACGGCTCCCGCGTGGCCGTCGAGCTCACCGTGGACGGGGAGCAACTCCTCTACGTCTGCCCCACGCGCACCGGCGAATGGACGGCCCACCGGGCGCCCTTCCCCGGCGCCGAGCCCTCCTGGATCGCCTACACCACCCTCGCCTACACGGTTGACGGCGACCTTTGGCACTGGGAGGGGGTGACGGACCCCCTCGACTGGCAGCCGGACGTGGGCCGCTCCCCGGTCCACCGCGATTGGGTGAATATTTTCTACATCCGCGACTACACGGAGGGCGGCGAGGCCATCGTCCACTTGAACGTCAACGAGGGCGTGGAGGAGGCGGTGCTCTCCACCGAGCGCGTCACCGAGTGCCTGGACGATCTGGAACTGAGCCCCGACGGGCGTTGGGTGGCCGTATCGTGGCGGGAAACCGGCGGGGCGATTCTGGTCCTGGACCTGGAGGGGGGCGGGCGGGCGCGTGCGGCGTCTTCTTCGGGCGAGCTGCGCTGGCCCTCCTTCAGCCCCGACGGGGAGTGGGTCGCCTACTACGACGTCGAGGGCGGGGCGGTCATGGCCGTGCCGGTCGAGGGCGGCGACCCGGTGAAGCTCTACGACCTCGAAGACTGCCGCGGCCTGGATTGGGGCCCCACCCCCGAGGACTGGTGATGGGGAAACTCCGGAGCTCCTTCCTCCGCGGTCTGCGCCGCATCGTCGGCCGGAAAAATCTGCTCCAGAAGCCCACCGACCTCTTCGCCCATTCCTACGACGCCACCAACCGACCCGTGAAGCCCGGGCTCGTCGTCCGCGTGACCGACCGGGGCCAGGTCCCGCCGATTCTCAGGCTGGCGAATGAGCATAAAATTCCCGTCGTCCCCCGGGGGGCGGGGACCGGCTTCACCGGCGGGAGCCTGACCGTCCGGGGCGGCGTGGTGCTCCTTCTGGACCGACTGAACCGGATTCTCGAAATTGACGAAAAAAGGCGCGAGGCGGTGGTCGAGCCCGGTGTTGTTACGGAAGACCTCCAAAGGGCCGTGGAAGAACTCGGGCTCTTCTACCCGCCGGACCCCGCCAGCCTGGAAAGCTCAACCCTGGGCGGCAATTTCGCGGAGAACGCCGGGGGCCCCCGCGGCGTGCGCTACGGCGTCACCGGGGACTGGGTGAAGTCCGTCCTGGCGGCGCTGCCCGACGGGACACTCGTGGACACGGCGTCCGACCCGGCGCTGACCCAGCTCCTTCTGGCCAGCGAGGGCACGCTGGGCGTGGCGCTGGAGCTCCGGCTGCACCTGGCAAAACGTCCGCCGGACACGGCGACCGTCCGGGCGCTCTTTCCGGATATGGCCTCCGCCTGCGACGCGGTGACCGAGATTCTTTCCTCGGGCCTCGCGCCGTCCAAGCTGGAGTTCATGGACGCCGCGACCCTGCGGTGCGTCAACCGCTACCTGGGCGAACCGTCGCCGCCGGGAGACTCCGCCCTGCTCCTGGTCGAGCTGGACGGCTCGCCGGGGGAGGTCGGTGAATCCCTGCCCGCCGTTCACGGCGTTTGCGAGCGCCGGGGGGCCGTCGAGCTGTCCGTGGCCCGGGAGACCGGGGAGCAGGAAACGCTTTGGGCCATGCGCCGCGCCGGCTCGCCGGCCATCGCCCGCCTCAAGCCCCTGAAGATAAACGAGGACGTGGTCGTGCCCCGGGGCGCACTCCCGCGGATGGCCGGGACCCTCGAGGAGCTGCGGCGAAAGTACGATCTCCCGATCCCCGTCTTCGGCCACGCCGGCGACGGCAACCTCCACGTGAACATCATGTGCGACCCCGCGGACCCCGGCGAATACGCCCGGGCGCGGAAGGCCCTGGACGAGCTCTTTACCGCCGTGTTAGCCTTAGGCGGTACGCTTTCCGGCGAGCACGGCGTCGGTGTGGCGAAGCAGCCCTTCATCGCCTGGGAGCTGCCGGAGCCGGTGATCGCGCTCTCCCGGCGCGTCAAGCGGCGCCTGGACCCCGGAAACGTCCTGAACCCCGCAAAAATTTTCCCACCCTCCGAGGAGTGAACCGTGGCCGAGAAAAAAACCTACGAGCTGCCCCGCAAGTCCTGCTTCGACTTGAAAGACGATGCCTGGCACGCCGAGTCCTTCGCCTTCGCCGACCGCTACCGCAGCTTCCTCAACATCTCCAAGACCGAGCGGGAGTGCGTGGCCAGCTTCGCCAAGATGGCGGCGGAACACGGCTTCGTCGAGTACGTCCCCGGTGAGTCGAAGAAGGGCGCCCCGGGTTACCTCTTCGTCGGGAAGGGGAAGGCGGCAGCCCTCTACCGGCCCGGCAAGCTCCCGGCCGCGCGGGGCATGAACATCGTCATCGCCCACACCGACAGCCCGCGCCTGGACCTGAAGGCTAGTCCCCTCATCGAGGAGGCGGAGGTCGCCCAGCTCAAGACCCACTACTACGGCGGCGTCCGCAAGCACCAGTGGCTGTCGCGGCCTCTGGCGATTCACGGCGTGGTCATCCTCGCCGACGGCACGACCCGGTCGTTCTCCATCGGCTCGTCGAAGGAGGACCCCATCTTCGTCATCAGCGACCTGGAGCCCCACCTTTCGTACAAGGTCCAGAACGACAAGAAGGTCACCGAGTTCTACCCGGGGGAGAAGCTGAACCTGGTAGCCGGAATCATCCCCGACGCCGACGTGGAGGCGAAGAACCGGGTCAAGCTGGCCGTACTGGACATCCTCCACGAGCGGTACGGGATGACCGAGGAGGACTTCGTCAGCGCCGAGCTCGAGGTGGTGCCGGCCTGCATGGCGCGCGACGTGGGCTTCGACCGGGCGATTCTGGGCGGTTACGGCCACGACGACCGTGTTTGCGCCTTCACCGCCGTCCGGGCCCTGCTCGAGGCTGAGAGCCTGGAGCGGTGCGGGGTGGCCTACGCCGTGGACAAGGAGGAGATAGGAAGCGTGGGCGCCACCGGCGCGGGTTCCGCCTTCATCCTCAACACCCTGGCCGAGATCCTGGCCCTGGAGGGTGAGACGGGCGATCTGGCGCTCAGGCGCGCCGCCGATAAAACCAGTGTCATCTCCGCCGACGTGGGCGCCGCGCTACACCCCGACTGGCAGGAGGTTCAGGAGAAGCAGAACGCCGCCCGCATGGGCTACGGCCTCGCCCTGACCAAGTACACCGGCACCCGGGGCAAGGTGGGCGCCAACGACGCCAACGCCGAGTTCATGGCCCGGATACGCCGGCTGTTCAACGAGGCCGGGGTTCCCTGGCACGTCGCCGAGCTGGGCAGGGTGGACGAGGGCGGGGGTGGGACCGTGGCCCGGTTCCTCGCCGCCCACGGGATGGACGTGGTGGACGCCGGACCGCCGCTCCTCGGAATGCACTCGCCCCTGGAGCTGGTGGCCAAGTGCGACGTTTACGCCGCATACCTCGGCTACCGCGCCTTCTTCGAGCGGTTCAATTAGGAGTTTATTGGTGAAAAACCTAGTCGCCGGGAACTGGAAAATGTACCTCTCGCCGGGAGAGGTGGCCGGGTACGCGGGACGTTTCCTGCCCCGGACTAAGGACCTGGTCGAAGCGGTGGATATTCTCGTCTGCCCGAGCTTCCCCGCGCTGCCCGCGGCGCTGGCGGCCTTTCGGGGCACGCACGTGGAGGTGGGCGCGCAGAACATGCACCAGGAGCTATCCGGGGCCTTCACCGGCGAGGTATCGGGCGCCGCGCTCGCGGACCTCGGCGTCGGC
>JAPLSK010000347.1 GCA_026398675.1 bacterium
AGCTGGCTCCTGCCCCGGGTCGGCATACCCCAATAGCCCGCCGGACCGCGCAACGCGAACGCCCCCCCACGGGGGCGTTTTCCGTTTACACCCGCCCCGGGGGGACGGTATACTCTCCCCGTTAATAAAAACCGCAAAGGAGCACCGTGCGCGAAGACCTGGACCGGCTCATGGAAGAGCGGGGGATAGACTGGCTTTTCATCGAGGGGGGGAACGGGGACAACCCCGCGATGCACTACTTCCTCGGCAACGCCCCCATCGGCTACTGCTCCCTGTGGAAACCCCGCGGCGGTCGGGCGTTCCTCTTCACCGGACCCTTCGAGCGCGAGGAAGCCAGGAGACTGCCCTTCACCGCCGTGGACACGACGAAGTACAACTACTATGAGCTTCTGGTGAAAGAGCCGGACCACCTCAAACGGGCCGTGGAGTTTATCCGCCGCATGATGGCGGACGTGGGCGTGAAAGGGCGCGTGTCGCTCTACGGTCGGGGCGGACTCGGCGCCAACTACGCCCTCTATCGGGCGCTCGACGGAGCGGTGCCCGAGGTGCAAATCGAGCCCGAGTACGAGAACGACGTGATCATCAGCGCCCGCGAGACCAAGGACGCCGAGGAAATCTCCCACATCCGGCGGGTCGGGGAAAAATCGTGCGAGGTCTACGCCGAGGTGCGGAAGCTTCTCGGTTCCGCCGAGGAACGCGGGGGGAAGCTCTTCGGTCCGGAGGGGCCGCTGACCGTGGGTGTCGTCAAGCGCTTCATCACCCTGGAACTCTTCAAGCGCGGGCTGATGGAGGACGTGGGCACCATCTTCGCCCCGGGCGACGAGGGAGGCTACCCCCACTCCCACGGGACCGATTCCCGTCAGCTCGCGGTGGGCGAGCCCATCGTCTACGATATGTTCCCCCGCGAACTGGGCCACGGGTACTACTTCGACATGACGCGCACCTGGTGCGTCGGTCGCGTCCACCCCGCGGCGGACCGGGACTACACGCTCGTCAAGGAGGTCCAGGCCGAGGTCGAAAACGCCATCGAGGTCGGAGGTTCCGCCTACTCCTACCACAAACGGGCGGCGGACCTGATCGGCCGGGCCGGCCACCCCACCATAATCTCCAACCCCGCGACCCAGGTCGGCTACTGCCACGGCCTGGGGCACGGCGTGGGCCTCGACATCCACGAAAAACCGCGCCTCGGCGGAACCGAGAAAAACCCCGACCTGATCCAGCCCGGCAGCGTCTTCACCAACGAGCCTGGGGTGTACTATCCGGATCGGGGTTACGGCGTGCGGGTCGAGGACACGCTTTGCGTCACTCCCGAGGGGAAAGTCGAGAACCTCACCTCGGAACCCAAGGCGCTTCTCGTCCCCCTGAAATAAGGATTGGAAAGCCTCCGAGTAGCAGGATATAATACGGACGTGTGGAATCGCGCCCTTGTATCACGCCCGTAGAACCTTAATCCGTAAAGCCTTTGGTGGATTTGTCTTGCCAAAGGGATTGTTTTATATTAAATAATCCTGTGGCAAGGTAAAGTATTCCGTGGCAAGGAACCGAAAAAGGGGGCCCCGTGCGTAAATATCTCTTTCTTCTTCTTCTCGTTCCCGCGATTGCCTTCGGCTACACATACTCCGTGAACCCAGCGGACGTTGGGATGGACGAGGGCCAGGGATACAGCATCCCGCGCATCCCCGGCGGCGTTTATACCAACGATGTCGGGGATCCCCATATGCCCTGGCTGCCGCTCCGGGTATCGGTTCCCGACGGAATGTCCGCCGCCGACGTGCAGGTCGTCTCCCTGAAAACCCAAGAACTGCCGGGCTACTACACGGTCCTTCCAACCCAGCAGTCGCGGCCGATCAGCAAGCCCGGCGAATTCGTGGAAAACTTCTCCCCGGTCTACACCTCCGACGATGCCTACCCCGCGCGTCCCATGGTTGCCACGGGCGGGGGTAACATCGCGGGGTACGGCGTGGCCGATATGCTCTTCTGCCCCTTCATCTACTACCCCGCATCGGGTCGGCTCGAGGTCATCACTGAAATCACCTTCAATCTCGATCTCGAGACGCTGTCCTACGAGATTCACACCCCCAAGGTCGTGACTCCGGCCACCGCCGAAGTCAACGCCGACCGGGTCCGCAGCCTCGTGATCAACCCCGAATCGGTCTGCACATCCGCCGAAATCGTGCCGCCCAAGGTAATCGGCACGGGTTTCGAGGCTGACCTCAACGAGCCCGACGAGGGCGGCACGGCCGAGTGGGTCCTCATCACCCGCGAGGAATTCGTGGACGCCTTCAAGCCGCTGGTGGATTGGAAGCTCAAGAAGGGCCTCACCACCGCCGTGGTGACGTTGGAGTACATCATCGAAAACTACAGCGGCCGCGACCAGGCCGAGGAAATCCGCAACTTCATCATAGACGCCTACGAGAATTGGTCCACCACTTACGTCGTGCTGGGCGGCGACTGCAATTTCGTCCGCGAGCGTCGTGGCTTCGCGGCGAGCGTCGGTTCGCCGGACGACAACATGATCCCCTGCGACCACTACTACGCCGACCTGGACGGCGACTGGAACTTCGACAGCGACGACTACTGGGGCGAATGGCCCGACGACCAGGTGGACCTTTACTCCGACGTCTACGTTTCGCGCTTTCCGGTGAACACGGTCGAGGAGACCACGGCCATGGTTTCCAAGACCCTCGTCTACGAGAAAAGCATCCCCGCGGACTTCCCGCTTAACACCGTCTTCTTCGCCGGGAAGCTGGACGACATCCCGACCTGGGGCGGTGACGGCAAGGACCAGGTGGCCACGCACCTTCCCGTGGACTTCCCCTACAACCACTTCTACCAGCGCGACATGGACTACACGGCCGCCGACATCATCGCCGAGTTCGAGGCCGGTCGGTCCGCCGTGGTCAACCAACTCCACCACTCCAACTACGACATCATTGGCGCCGGGTCCGACTTCATCTCCACCTCGGACGCCTACGGCATGACCAATGGCGACTACGCGGGGTGGTTCTACGCCCAGGGCTGCATGAGCGGCGGATTCGACCGCGCCCGGTGCGCAGCCGAGGGGTTGGTGCTGGCCCCCAACGGGGGATCGGTGGCGGTCATGTTCAACTCCCGCTACGGCCTCTACATGCCCGGCGATCCCAAATCCGGCGAGAGCAACCTCCTCGACGAGCAGTACTTCGCCGGCATGTTCGATGAGGGGCTGACCTCCTTCGGCGTCGCGCAGGCCTACTCCAAGGACTACTTCGTCCCCGCGGCCAAGGTGAACCCATACATGCGCTGGGTCATGTACGTTCAGAACATCCTCGGTCCCTGCGAGACGCAGGGCTGGTGCGCCGTTCCGGAAGCCCTCGTCGTCACCCACCCCACCGACTGGAGCGGCGGCGAGTTCAAGGTCACCGTCAACACCGAGAGCCACGGCCCGCTCCTCAACGCCAAGGTGTGCCTCTACAAGGACGCGGACGTCTACCTCGTGGATTACACCCGCGCTTCGGGCGAGGTCACCTTCTACCCCGACGTGCATGAGGCAGGCGAGCTCAGCGTCACCGTTAGCTACCAGGACACCTGGCCCTACGAGGGCGTTTGCCAGGTGGAGGCCAGCTCCGACGCCGATGTTACCGCGTTCGCCGGCAGTCCCACCGACGAGGGCGTGCTCCTTAGCTGGACCCTGACCGACGTCGGAGGCCTGATCGGGGTAAACCTCTACCGCGATGAGACCAGGCTCAACTCCCTCGACCTTCCCGGGGAAAGCGGCCGCTACCTCGACCGCGCACCTGACGATACGAACGCCTACTACCTGGAGCTCATCCACTCGGACGGCACCGCGTTACGCGTCGGACCGATCACGGTGACGGTGCCCGAGGGCCTCGGCAGGCTGACCCTCAGTGAGGCCTACCCGAGCCCGGCCAGCGACAGGGTGTGCATTGATGTGAACACGCCTTCCGACGGCAGGGTGACCCTGGCTGTTTACGACCTGTCCGGGCGGCGGGTGGCCACCCTCGCCGACGGTGAATTCAGCGCGGGCCGCCACACCTTCACCTGGGATTGCGCCGACTCGGCCGCGGGCGTCTACCTCTGCCGCCTGAGCACCGCCGACCGCGTCCTGACTGGTCGCCTGGTTCTCGCCCGATAAACCCGCCAAAACCAAGGAGGGCCGTAAGGCCCTCCTTTTATAATGGATTGGATACACGGTAAAGAAACACCCACCGAAAAAAGCACGCAAAGAGGGCCGTAAGGCCCTCCCTTTTTTAGGTCAACACAGAATCGGGCAATCGGTGAACGGAAGCCGACCAAAGAAACGCGCGAAAAGAGGGCCGTAAGGCCCTCCTTTCATTCCAAAAGAAGAGACGGTCAATCCGTGAAAAGAAGCCGACCGAAGGGATTCGCGTCGTAGTCAACGCGGTACCGCCGGTCCGCCGACGAATTTTTGGAAATCTCCTTGCGGCGGAAGTCGGCCCGCCAGCTGGCTCCGGGATCGGGCGAGTACGCGCCCGCAGCCGGCTCGACCACCCAGTCCGTCCAGGCCGCCTTCAGGGGCGCATCCAGCGGGTTTCCCACCCCGATCTCGAACGTGAAGGGCCCGCTCGGATTCTTCTCGTCGAGAAAGACATCGGGGAAGACGATCCCCTCCTCCCGGATACGGCCCATCAATTTGCTGGGCGTTACTCGCTTCGCTTCGTTTTGAGGTCGGTGATGGAGACCAGATCCGGCCCGTACCGCGCCTCGGATTCCAGGGGCACGATTTCCAGGGTGTAGGACTCCCCGGAAACCTTGACCACGGCGTACTGGAAGAAGTCTCCCGCCTCGATGTGGCCGCCGGATGTGCCGAGGGTGACGTAAGGAATCCCGTCAAAGACCGTGCGGCCGTACGTGTGGATATGCCCCGTGAACACCCCGTCCACGCCGTGCTCCAGAAAAATCTTGTGGAGGCGGTCCCCCGAGCCCTCGGTCAGGGTGTTGTAGATGAGCGGCTTGTGGGTGAAGATCAGGGTCAACCGTGCGTCATCGTGGGAATCCAGATCCTCCTCGAGCCAATCGAAGGTCGCCTCCGGCAGATTGACGGTGAAATACCAGCGGCTGGTATCCAGCACGACGAAGTGCACGCCGGAGTAGTCGAAGGAGTAATTGGGCTCGCACCCGGTCCACTCGCGCCAACGGTCTAGGGAGGCGTCGTCCCAGATGTCGTGGTTTCCCGGCGTCAGGTGGATGACCACGGGGACAGGCTCGATGATTTTGAAGTACTCGGCCCACTCGGCGTTGATATCGTCCTCCTCAGCGGTCCACCCCTCGATCTGGTCGCCGACCGTCATATAAAAATCGGCCCTCTCGGAGAGGCTCTTGGCGACCACGGCCTCGTAGACGCCATCCTGGTGGCTGCCGGTGCGGTCGCCGAGGATGACGAAGGTGAAGTCGTCCTCCCGGGCCTGGGCGGAGATGATGAGCACCGCCAATAGAAGCCAAATTTTGCGCATGCGGTCTCCGAGCGGCTGACACCTGTCGGGGGGCATGATACCCGACCAGAGGCGAACCCTCAAGCGTGAAAACCTGTCGCACCGGGTCACTTTTTCATATACTTGTCCCGTAACGTACTTAAGAGGGGAGTCGTCATGAGGTACCGTCCGGCGATGGGTGCGGCGATTTGCCGGGGCATTACTCGCTTCGCTTCGTTTCTCGCGATTCTCGCGTTGGCGGCGGCGTCTTTCGCCGCGGACCCGGAGGAAAAACCGATAACCTCCACCTTCTCCATCGTCGCCTTCGACCCCGAGGCCCGGGAATGGGGGGTCGCCGTCGCCTCCCGAGTGCTCGCCGTGGGTTACATCGTTCCCTGGGCTCGGGCCGAAGTCGGCGCCGTGGCCACCCAGGCGTACGCGGACCTTCGGTACGGCAGGTACGGCCTGGAGCTGATGGAGGCGGGCTTCACCGCCGAGCAGACCCTCCAGGTGCTCCAGGAGTTCGACGAAGATGCGCAGCAGCGCCAAGTGGCGGTTGTGGATTCCGAGGGTCGGGTCGCCGCCTTCACCGGCGGGGAGACCTCGGCCTGGGCGGGCGATCGGCAGGGCGAGCACTACTCCGTCCAGGGCAACATCCTGGTCGGCGAAGAGGTGCTCACCAACATGGAGCGGGCCTATCTGGAGACCGAGGGTCCCCTGGCCCGGCGCATGCTGGCGGCGCTCACGGCGGGGGACGAGGCCGGGGGCGATTCCCGGGGCAAGCAGTCGGCGGCCCTGTTGGTCGTCCGCGAAGGGGGGGGCTACCAGGCGCTCTCCGACCGCCTCGTGGACATCTCGGTGGACGACGACCCGGCTCCGGTGGCCGAGCTGGCGCGGTTTTACGACTTGTGGGAGGCGAATTTCCTCATCGAGCCCTACCTCGACTCCGCCGACCCGCGGGTTCACGGGTACGCCATGGACATCATCGAACGGACTCTGGCCGAGAAAGAGGATGCCCAGCTCTTCAACTCAATGGCCTGGGTTCTCGCCGTCCGCAAGCTGTACCCGGAGAGGGCATTGGAAATAGCCTTTCGAGCTCATGAACTGGAACCGGACGACCCGAACATCATGGACACCGTGGCCGAGGCGCACTACGCGGCGGGGAACCCCGAGTCCGCCCTGGAATGGGAGGAGAAGGCCCTCGCGCTCGACCCGGAGAACGGCTTCTACCTGGGACAGAGGGCCAAGTTCTGGGCCGCCGCGGAAGGGGAATGAGTTTACAGCTTGGCATCATGCGCCCCCTGTGATATATTCGTCCGACAACCTTACCCAGCCCGACACCTAACCCAAGGTGGACCCATGCTACCCAGACGGCTGATTATCAGTTTAATACTGTTGCTTTCGGGAGGCGCCCTGGCCCACGGGGAGGACGTCCCCACCACCCTCGATCTCGTCTCTTCGGCCTACGAGCGGGGCGAGCTCACCTACACCGACTACGCCCTCTACAAGCTCTACCTCACCTTCGGCGACGCCGACCGTATCCCCGACGCCTACCGGGGCTCGGACAGCCTGGCCGGCGTCTGCGGCACTATGTTGATCTACGACGCCAACATGTGCGTCCTCAAGGGGCTCTTTAACGAGAGCGACCTGGCCGACGCCCTGCTCTACCTCGGACGGCCCACCCAGGAAGGCACTCCCGGCGCCATCCGCGGCTACGACATCCCCGCCCCCGACATCCACCACTACGATACCCCCGAGGGCAACTTCCGCATGTGGTGGGCCGGCGTGGGGCCCCACGCCCTGTGGTATCCCCAGGATGACGACCCCCACAACGGCGTGCCCGACATCGTGGAAATCATCGGCAGCTCCCTCGAACACTCCTTCGGGGTATTCGTTGACGACCTGCTCTTCGACTACCCGGTCAAGGACGGCACCTGGTATCCCACGGGGAAGGACTACGGCTACTGTGAGGGCGACACCCAGGCGGACTGGGAGCGCTTCGACGCCTATTTCCGCAGCATGGGCGAGGACGGCATGGACCCGGGCGTCATGGCCTATGCCCAGGTGGATTACCCGTATGACGAAACTCCCCGGGCGGACGCAAGCTTCCACATGGCTTTCCGCAACACCGACAACCCCGACAGCGCTCGGGGAAGCCTGGAAACCGTGGGAGCCCACGAGCTGCACCACGGCGTTCAGTTCGGCATCGACTGGACCAACCCCTCCCATGTCAAGGAAAAAACCTCGGTCTGGAGCGAGGAGAAGGCTTATCCCACCTACAATCAGTACCAGGGCGGCCGCCTGGGCGCCTTCATGGCTTCCACCCACGTCGGCCTCACCCGCCAGGAGGGCCTGAGCTGGTACAACGGCACCATCTGGAACCACTACTTCGAGTCCCTGACTTACCAGACGCCGGCCCTCATGGACCTGATGGAGTCCTACGACCAGGTCAACCCGATCACCATGTACTGGGAAAACTACGACATGTACCAGGAGTCCACGGGGACCAACATCGAGTTCAACGACGCATACGATAAAATCTTCCGCGCAGCCTTCCCCGACATTGAGTTCGAGGACGACATGGGCGGCCTGGCCTACGCCTTCGGCGAGTTCGTCGAGTGGAACTGGTTCACCAACCACCGCAGCGCTCATCTTTCGGGCAATTCGGCCAACAACAACGGCTTCTACTACATTGACGACCTGAACCCCGACGAGGACAACCCGGTCGCGTACCCCGAGGTCAGCGACAACGTGCCCGAGGGAACCCGGGAATTCACCGGGGATCAGGTCGTCTCCGGCGTGGACGTCGAGCTCAAATACTACCCGGGGAACATCTACCACTGCCCCGACGGTCTCGGCTCGACGTACTTCCACATCATCCAGCTCGACTCCATCCCCGACGACGCGGTCTTCGCCTTCAAGGCCTACCCCGAAAACGAGGTGGATTCCCGTTACTGGGGCGGATCCTAC